>DAIEPS010000139.1 GCA_027348305.1 Anaerolineaceae bacterium
AGGGTTGGTAATATGATAGATCATTCTTAGCCTCTCACAAAATGCGGAATGTCGTTCGGAATCACAAGTGATAGTTCAACCAGGCCAGCCATCTTGCTTTCAGCATACCACGGACATTGGTAGATCAGTTTCTTCTGTCCGTTTTTCTCAATGGTGTAGATGTTCACTTTTTCAGATTGCATCATCTCCAGGATCATGGCTTTTGATCTTTCTGAATGGCAGTCCAGCAGGGATTTGCCGATCAGTGTCTTGCCGCCGTCCTTTGAAAAGGTGAGCGCAGATTTTTCATTCATTTCGAGCACAACGCCATTATTATCGCACACCGTGATGGCAAAAGGCACATCGCTATACCAGTTTTGAGGGATCATGATTTCTCCGGTAGTTCAGGTTGATTGACCAAATTACAGATGGATTCAAAAAGTTCGCTTTCATCGGTAATGGAATACATATGTTTGCGAATTTCTGGAGAGGTGAGATATCCACGCAGATAGTGGGTGAGATGCTTGCGAAACAGTACGATACCGATTTTGCCGTAATGCTCCACATTAAGATGCAAGTGCATCTCGATCACCCGCAGCAATTCAGATTTCGATTGATCCTGACGCTGTGATCCGCTGAAGATCCACGGGTTGCCCAGAGCGGCACGGCCGATCATCACTGCATCGCAACCGGTTTGTGCCATCATGCGCTCCGCATCGTCCAGGCTTTTAACGTCCCCATTGCCGATCACCGGAATGTTGAGCTGGGCTTTGACCTCGCCGATCGCATCCCATTTGGCCGTACCTGAAAACTCCTGTTTGCGGGTGCGGGCATGCACGGCAATGGCGCTGGCGCCGCTTTCCTGGATGATGCGCGAGGTTTCGAGGTAGTTCAAGGTGGTAACATCCCAGCCGAGACGGATCTTGGCGGTCACGGGTATATCCAGGTGTTTTACCAGGCTTTCGACGATCCGTCCGATTTTCAAGGGGTCTTTAAGCAAGCCTGCGCCTGCACCGCGGTTTGCCACGTTGCGTGCAGAACACCCCATGTTGATGTCGATGTAATCAGGGTTGCGCTCCCGCAGTTTCAGTGCGCCCGCCAGCATCCGCTCAGGGTCGTCGTCAAAGATCTGGTAGGCAAAAGGTCGTTCGGTCTCAGAGAAGGTGATCTGTTTGATCAGGTGGGGATGCCCTTGTTTGATGTCAATCGAGTTGATAAATTCCGAGATCGAGAGGCATGATCCGAATTGACGTGAAATGAGACGCATCGGAAGATCGGAAAATCCATCCATCGGCGCCAAAAACACTCTGCCGTTGATGGGAATAGTCCCTATGGAAAATGAGGTTGCGGTATGATTAAGGCTCATGGCGGAAAGGAATTCTCATCAATCTATGAATAAATTTGATAAAAATGGTCTGTTGCGCATAGTCACATTATATGTGATATTTGGTATGGCTTTGGGGCTGGCAGGTTGTTCGATCCAACCAGGCGTGCAGCCGCCTCCAACGCTTGCTGATCCGACTGTGGCTGTCGAAATTACTGCGGTGACTCAAACCATACCAACTGTGACACCTGAACAAGTGACTCTTACGCTGGAATCAACTTCGGAGCCAGCCGCTTCAAAAAGAACTGCTTATCAGTTTGAAGCTGACCTCGATTATAACAAGCATAACCTTCTTGTGCGGCAATCCATCCAATATCAGAACAACACGAGCCAGGATTTGCCTGAAATAAAGCTTGTCGTCCCTGCAAATGAAAAGGCAGGCGTTTTTGCTTTGACCGCATTAACTGTATCAGGGGATGTGGGCATAATGGATTATGCACTGGACGGGGTCACCCTGACCATTAGATTTGACAAACCATTGCCTGATTCCGGCAGCATAGAAATTGCACTTGAATACAATGTGTCGCCGAAGCTGCAGGGAGGAATCCTGGGCTACACCGCAAAACGGATTAATTTCTCAGACTGGTACCCGTTTGTCCCGCCTTATAACGCGCAGAGCGGCTGGGTCATCCATCAACCCAGTAATGTGGGGGAGTACCTGGTCTATGACGATGCGGATTTTGACCTGACCCTCAACCTTGTAGATTCAACAGGCTTGACCATCGCCGCCAGTGCGGAAGTCGCGCCGCTGGATCTCGACAGCTTCAGAATTATTCAGAATGATTCAAGGAATATCACATTCTCTGTCAGCGATCAATATACCATTTTAACCAACACGACCAATGGCATCACGGTCAAAGGCTACATCTTCAAAGGTGACGAGGCTGCCGGCCAGGCATCCGTGGATTACACCGCCAGTGCGCTTCAACTCTATTCAGAGCTGTTTGGCGTGCCCTATCCGCATCAGACCATGAGCGTGGTCGAAAGCGACTTCCCGGACGGCATGGAATACGACGGACTGTATTATCTCAGCGACTTCTATTTCAAGAACTATGACAACACCTTTCAGAATTACCTGGCGCTGCTCTCGGTTCATGAGACTTCCCACCAGTGGTGGTTTGGTGTTGTCGGCAATGATCAGGCCCTCGAACCCTGGCTGGATGAATCCCTGGCAACCTACAGCGAATACCTTTACATTGAGCGCTTTTACCCCGAACTGGCTAATTGGTGGTGGGAGTACCGCGTGGCGACCTACAAGCCTGTTGGCAGGGTTAACCTGACCATCTATGACCAATCCGATCTGCGTGTCTATATCAACGCCGTTTATCTTCAGGGCGCCGTGTTTCTTGATCAATTGCGCCAGGCCTTGGGCGATGATGCTTTCTTTACTGGACTGCGGACCTACACCAACACCTATGATCACGATCTCGCAACCTGGGATGATTTCATCAAGATCATGGCACCAGATCCATCTGAGGCAGTCACAGCTCTGGTTCAAGAGTATTTTAAGTAGGGTGGGTTCGGGGCATGAACCCACCAATACAAATATTTTATGGTGGATTGCTCTCTTTGCAATATAACCTTTACGAATCAAAGGTTCAATTGACATAATCACATTGCCATCCATGGCGACCCACCCTACGACCTATTGTCATTGCGAACCCCGTAATATTTGATGGTAAAAGAAGCGATGACTGTACGGGGTGAAGCAATCCCCAACAATGTTTCGCTTAAATGCTCTCTTGACAAAATAGAACAAAAGAACTAAAAATAATCCACTGGAACACAAACAAAATGTAGGATTTGAATTCAAAGATACGAATATTCGTTTCCAACCTGAAAATAACGCATAACTGCTCTAAGAATTGCTTCAAAGCTGAGAAATCAACATTTAGGAGGGTGATCAAACCAAAAAGCATTCGAATTATTCGTTTTCAATTTTTTTCTAAGAACAAAAACGAATAATTATTTTTATAGAAATTTTTGTGTATTTAGAAATTTTCGCGTGGTTCGTGGTAAACGATCTTGCTCTCATCCCCTCTTGACAACGAACAAATGTTCTATATAATAGAGATATGGAACATGACTTGCGCTCTGAACTGGCTCTACCCCTCGCCAACGAACTGCTGGTCGTTTTCGGCCCGCACGCCGGGGGCAGGCGCATGCTCGACCTTTCCGCCCGCCTGACCCTGCGCGGACCCGTCTACATGCTCGATTGCGGCAACCGCAGCAACATGTACCACGTCGCCAAGGAACTGCGTACGCTGACCTCAGACCCTGCGGGCATGCTCAAGAACATTCGTCTTTCGCGCGCCTTTACCTGCTACCAGGTGCTTTCACTGCTCGAAAAGCTGCGCCCCGAACCGGGGGTGCCTGTCCTGATCCTCGACCTGCTCAGCACCTTCATGGATGAGAGCGTGCACCTGGATGAAAGCGTCATGCTCTTTGAACAAACTCTACAAAGCATGCAGCGCGCCAGCCGCCTGGTGCCCGTGGTGGTCAGCGCCAAGCCGCTGCTCTCCATTTCCAGTCCGCGGTTGGTTCTGCTGGGCATGCTCAAGCACCAGGCCACCCACATATGGGAAGAACTCTCCCTCGATCCGCCGCCTCCTGTTGAATATCAGCCCGCGCTGTTCCCCGGGGCGCTGCTGCCAAGGGAAGGCAGGTAGCCATGGGACGCACCATACAATCCGCGACCCAGACCTGGGTTGAAGAAGATGCAGCGCTCAGGCGTTTTGTGCGCGCGCTGCGCAAGAGCGACCAGGTCTTGGTCGACGAACTGATCGCTCTCTCGCATTCGCACGTCGCCGAGGCCTCCTATGCCAGCAACCTCTACCCGATGGATATCTACCTGGTCTCCATGCTGCTGGAGCTCTATAAAAAGGTCAAGCAGCTTGAACTAAAGCTGGAGCAGAACGGCGTGCTGCCGGTGACAGAGGTCAACCCCTCGCGCGGACTGGTCTCGCTGCTTGAACTGGTCAGCCAGGAGGAGGACGGACCTGCCGGCGAAGAGCAGCCGCACGCCTCTCTTGACGAGGACGAGGATGCCCCCGCTGAATACGTGGACCTGCAGGAAGGCGCCTGACATGAGCACGACGTTCCGCGGCTGGATGCTCGATCTTTACGAAGACGCCGCAGACGGCGTGCGGCTGTGGATCATCTCCGAGGAGGGCGAACGCATCTGCCTGAAGCAGCCCATGCCGATCACCTTTTATGCCGCCGGTGAAGCGGAGCAATTGCGCGCGCTGTGGAAGTTTCTGCGCAAGCAGCCGGGGGTGCTCTCGCTCAGCCGCGAGATCCGGCGCGACGTCTTTCTGCCCGCGCCCATCCCTGTGCTTCAGGCGGTGATCGACAACCCCATCCGCCAGACGCGGCTCTTTCGCGAGGTGCAGAAGCAGTTTCCGCATCTCACTTATTACGATTCTGATATCAGTGTCACCACCCGCCATGCGGCCGCCTGGGGCACCTTCCCAATGGCCTTCTGCGAATTTGAGGCGGATGACGACAACAACCTTCAGTCGCTGCGTGTGCTCAACTCCCGCTGGGACTTGTCACCCGTCTTTCCCGTTTTCCGCACGCTGACCCTTGAGCCGGATTGCGATCCTGTCCGTGGCACGCCGAAAACCCTCAAACTGCACTTCCAGCAGCGCCAGAAATCCCTTTCATTGGATGACCCCGCGGAGTTGACCGCGCGCCTGAACGCCATCCTCGACGAGGTTGACCCCGATTTCATCCTCACCGCGTGGGGTGATAGCTGGCTGATCCCAGAGTTGCTGAAGCTGTCAGGGCAGGCCGGCGAGACGCTGCATCTCAACCGCGACCGCGGCCGCGAGGTGCACTGGCAGAAGGAGCTGACTTACTTCTCCTACGGGCAGATCATCTACCGCGGCGAAGAGGCGCATCTCTTTGGACGCTGCCATATTGACCAGCGCAGCGCCATGATGTGGAAGGATTACGCCCTTGATGGCGTGCTCGAATCGGCGCGCGTCACCGCCCAATCCATTGAACGCG
>DAIEPS010000013.1 GCA_027348305.1 Anaerolineaceae bacterium
CTTTATTGGTGGTTGATGCAACCCAAGGAATTGAAGCGCAGACACTTGCCAACCTTTATCTGGCCCTGGATTCCAGCCTGACCATCATCCCGGTGATCAATAAAATTGATCTGGCTTCTGCACAACCCGATGAAGTGGCGGAAGAAATCGAAGCACTCATGGGTGTGCCTGCTGAATCCATTGTCAGGGTATCCGCCAAGGAAGGCATCAATATCGACAAGATCCTGGATGCCATCGTCGAGCAAATTCCGGCTCCTTCAGGCGAATTAGACGCTCCATTAAAAGCTTTGATCTTCGACTCTCATTATGATTCTTACAAAGGGGTCGTTGCCTACATCAGGGTAATGCAGGGCAGCATTAAATCCACGAATACCTTGCACCTGATGGCCAATGGCACGGATATCAAACCGGTTGAAATTGGTATCTTCCATCCCGGCATGATCGCCATCGATGAGTTACAAGCCGGCGATGTTGGCTATGTTGCCACCGGGCTTAAAACCGTCAAGGAATGCCGTGTGGGTGATACTTTTACCCTTGCCAGCAACCCTGCCGATCAGCCGTTACCCGGGTACCGACATCCCAAGCCAATGGTTTTCGCTGGCATTTATCCGGTTGAAGGCGAAGATTACGCTGAGCTTAAGGATGCGCTTGATAAACTGCAGCTCAATGACGCTTCTTTGGTTTTTGACCCAGAGACATCACAGGCACTCAATTTCGGATTCCGATGTGGATTCTTGGGACTCTTCCATATGGAAATCATCCAGGAACGTATTGAACGCGAATATGATCTGGATATCGTTGTGACAGCTCCTTCAGTGGAGTACGAAGTGGTCATGGGCGATGGTGAAACCTTAAAAGTATCATCACCAGCCATGTTGCCGGATGAGAATTCCATTTCAGAAATCCGCGAACCCTGGATGCGTTTGGAAGTGATCACACCCACTGATTTTTATGGCACCATCATGGATCTAGTGACCAACCGCCGTGGAACCTTTATTTCACAAGATTATCCGGCGCCTAAAAGAGTTCAACTCAATTACGATATTCCGCTTTCAGAATTGATCGTAGATTTCTTCGATGACCTGAAGTCGCGCACCCGCGGTTACGCTTCAATGGATTATCACCTGCTGGATTATCGTCCGGGCAACCTGGTGAAGCTTGAAATCCTGGTGGATACCGAACCTGTGGATGCACTTGCTGCCATCGTCCATAAGGAAGATGCTTACCATAAAGGGCAGGCTTTGGTGACGAAACTAAAAGCACTGATTCCGCGTCAATTATTTGATGTGGTCATTCAGGCCTCTGCCAGCGGTAGGGTAATTTCGCGCGCCAACGTCAAAGCCATGCGTAAAGATGTGCTGGCCAAGTGTTATGGCGGCGATATCACCCGCAAGAAAAAACTGCTCGAAAAACAAAAGAAAGGCAAGCGCCGCATGAAGATGGTGGGAAATGTTGAAATTCCACAAGAAGCCTTCATGGCTGTGCTTCGATTGGGCGACGATTAATGCAGGCGAAAAAATCAGGTTGGAAACAACTGCTGCGTTGGCTTCCGGGTGTTTTGATCAGTGCCATTGCCATTTATGCTGTCTTAAAATTCATCAATGTTGATGATCTGAAGAATGCCTTCCAAACCGTCAAGCCAGGTTTTATCTTGATCGTTTGTGGAATTAGTATTCTTGGCTACGTTATCAGGGGTAAGGCATGGCAGGTGATTCTGGGCAAGGGGGTAACGTTCAAGCAATCGTTTTTTGGAGTAAGTGAGGGATACTTTCTAAATAATGTATTGCCGTTTCGTGCCGGAGAAATCGCGAGATCTTTTTTTGTAGGACGCAGTACCGGTAAGGGCACTTTTTTTGTTTTATCAACGATCGTCATCGAACGTGCATTTGATATCGCTTTTGCAGCGGTCTATGTGATTTGCACTTTGCCTTTCCTCTTGGGAATGGATTGGATCAAACCCGTAGCAATTATTGCTTTAGCCTTGGTTTTTGCCGCGTTGTTTGTACTTTTTTTAGTGGCAAGAAATAAGGATAAAGTCCTTGGCTGGGCAAACAAGATCACAAAACCCAATAAAGTCGTTAAATTTATTTTGCCTCGCGTTGAGAATATCATTGAAGGTTTTTCGCTGCTTGCCAATCCATCTCAGTTCTTCCTAAGTCTCTTGTGGATTGGCGTTAATTGGGTGGTGTGGACTTCAACCTATTGCCTGGTTATAAAAGCGGTTATTCCGGAAGCACCAATCTGGTGGGGGATTTTTCTCACAGGTGTCATGGCTCTGGGTGTTGCCATCCCTTCTGCACCTTCGGCATTGGGAGTCTACGAAGCCTCCTTTGTAGGGGCAGTCGCTATATTAGGCGGGCAAACAGGGACTGCTCTGGCGTATGCGATTATTTTGCATTTAATTGCCTTTACAATGGCTGCAATCTTTGGTGTCTGGGCATTGTTCCGAGAAGGATTAGGGTTTTCAAAAATATTATCCACTTTTGGATCGAGCGACGTCAAACCCGACTCGATTGAAGAAGAAAAAGAGGGATTATGAGCGAACTCACGCTGATCACTGGCGGGGCAGGATTCATCGGCTCAAATTACGCATCACGCTGTATTTCAAGAGGCGACAAGATCGTCATCTTTGATAACCTTTCGCGGGCCGGGTCAAAGCGCAACCTGGCATGGTTGGAGCAGACTTATGGGAAAGGGTCATTTGAACTGATCGTCGGGGATGTCCGGGACGCTGCCGCGATCCAGGAAGCGGCTCGCAATGCAAGCAAGATCCTGCATCTGGCCGCACAAGTGGCCGTTACCACTTCTGTGACTGATCCACGCAATGATTTTGAGATCAACGCCCAGGGCACTTTCAATACGCTTGAAGCAGCCAGGCTATCGGGCAATAAACCAGGCTTCCTTTTTTCATCGACCAACAAGGTTTATGGCGGCATGGAAAACGTGCGCGTAGTCGAAAAGGAAACTCGGTATGATTACGCGGACCTACCTGAAGGCGCATCTGAAGAGCAATTACTTGATTTCCATTCTCCTTATGGTTGTTCAAAAGGCTGTGGCGATCAATACGTAAGGGATTATGCCCGCATTTATGATCTGCCTACCGTTGTTTTTCGACAATCCTGCATCTATGGTCTCAGACAGTTTGGTGTCGAAGACCAGGGGTGGGTGGCATGGTTCGTGATTGCAGCCATCACCGGGCGGCCAATCTCCATTTATGGAGACGGCAAGCAGGTAAGAGACATTTTATTTGTAGAAGACCTCTGTGATGCATACGATGCTGCGTTCCAGCGGCTGCCGCAAATTGGCGGACAGGTATTCAATATTGGCGGCGGGCGCAAGAATACCATTTCCATCTGGATGGAGTTCAAACCCATTCTCGAAAAACTGTTGGGAAAGAAGATCGAAACCACAAGCGGAGATTGGCGTCCGGGGGATCAACCTGTGTTCATCTCGGATATCCGAAAAGCCAACCAATTGTTGAACTGGGCTCCCAGGGTGGGTGCGGAAGAAGGTATCAGCAGATTGTTCACCTGGGTCAAAGAAAACAAAGACCTCTTCTAATTGGCATGAAGATACTTATCGTTTTGACCTATTATCGTCCTCATATCAGCGGATTGACCATCTATGCAGAACGCCTGGCGAAAGCCTTTGCGGCGAGAGGTCATGAGGTGACTGTATTAACTTCTGGTTTTAAGAAGGAACTTCCCGCGGAAGAAATTGTGGACGGTGTCAGAATCGTCAGGGCACCAGTTCTATTCAGATTGAGCAAAGGCGTGATCATGCCCACTTTTGGATTGATTGCCAACCGGCTGGTCCGTGAAACGGACGTGATCCAACTGCATCTTCCCCAGTTTGATGCTGCGGGCATTTCATTAAGGGGCAGATTGCTCAAGAAACCAACCGTGATCACTTATCACTGTGATCTTTTAATGCCTGCCGGGCTGTTCAATCGTCTTGCGAACTTCAGTGTCAAGATCATGAATCAACTTACCGGTCTTTTTACCCACAAGATAGTGACTTACACGCAAGATTATGCGGATAATTCATCCTATTTACGACAGTACACGGATAAGCTTAAGATCATCCCACCTCCTGTGGTGCTGCCAGCCGTGACAAAAGATGATGTGCAACAATTTGCCAGAGAACACAACCCCCAGAACCGTCATCCTGTGATCGGCATGGCTACCCGATTTGCATCTGAAAAAGGGGTTGAGGTGCTGCTTAAAGCCCTGCCTGAAGTATTGAAGGTCTTTCCTGATGCAGTTGTTCAATTTGTAGGAACTTACAAAAAAGTATTCAGTGAAGAAGCTTATTTTGAAAGACTAAGACCTGAGATCGAAAGTTTCGAGGCCAGCGGAAACTGGCAATTCCTGGGTGAACTAGATCCTGAACAAATGGCCAGGTATTATCCAAACTTGGATGTCTTGACTGTACCAAGTTTGAATTCGACTGAAGCATTTGGGTTGGTGCAGATAGAAGCCATGATGAACGGCGTTCCGTGTGTCACGTCAAGTCTGCCGGGGGTAAGGCAGCCCGTTAAACTCCACGATATGGGAACCATCTTCCCAATTGGAGATTCGCAGGCGCTTGCACAAGGCTTGATCTCAGTGCTGCGAACCGGTAAAGAGAATTTCAAAAATAAGCTTGATTTCTCGCGCTACCAACCTGATGACATTGCACAGGCGTATGAAAAACTGTTTCAAGAGATCCAACAAACCCTATAACTATTCCGGAGTTCCTGACCGTGAGCAATGTAAACGAACCGTCGCCAATTAATCGAATCAAGAAAACTCGAAAACCGATAAAACTCAATTGGTTATGGGATGTTTTGATCATCGTTGTGTTGTTGGTCGGCGCGTTCTTCAGATTCACCGGCCTGAATTGGGATTCCAATTACCACCTCCACCCTGATGAGCGATTCCTGACCATGGTGGAAAGCGCCATAACACCGGTCGAAAACCTGGGTCAATATTTTGATACGGCTAATTCTTCTTTGAATCCCAATAACCGCGGATACACATTCTACGTTTATGGGACCTTGCCGATCTTCATCGTGCGCTATATCGGTGAATTAACCGGCCAGGTTGGATACGAAAGCATTCATTTGGTGGGAAGAGCCGTGTCAGGCGCGTTTGACCTTGGAACCATCTTGCTTATCTTTTTAATTGGAAGAAAGCTTTACAAGAATTCAAAATTGGGATTACTGGCTGCATTGTTTTCTGCCATGTCGGTCTTGCAAATTCAAATTTCGCATTATTTCACAGTTGATAATGTAGCCAACTTCTTCGTTTACGCTGCAATCTATGTTGCCGTGTGCATCATGATGGCAGAACCAAAACCTTCAATGGAATTAGTTGTGGCTGAACAGGATCTCGAAGAAGGAACAACTGCCAAAACTGATTGGATGCGGTATTTTATTGAGGGTAGGCATATAGGCAAATATGCCATATTCGGATTGTTATTCGGAATGGCATTGGCATCAAAGGTCAGCATTTACGCGCTGGCATTTTTGCTGCCTGTGGCGGCTATGGTCTATTTCTCCAAACTCTCCAAAGAATCCAGAAGTGCTGAATTGGGCATCATTCTGAGAAACCTGGCAATCGCGGGCGCTCTGGCATTGATCACGTTCAGAGTTTTCCAGCCTTATGCGTTTATGGGGCCGGGTTTCTTTGGCGTCAAGATCAATCCGGGTTGGATCGCCAGCCTCAAAGAGTTGCAAGTCATAAGCAGCGGCGTTGTGGATGTGCCTTATGCCCTGCAATGGGCGCGCCGTCCGATCACCTTTGCAGTAACCAACCTGGTGGAGTGGGGGTTGGGGCTATCGCTGGGCCTGCTGGGACTTTTCGGCTTTGTCTGGATGGGCTGGCGCTTGATCAAGGGAGACTGGCAGAAACATATTGTCCTCTGGGGGTGGACAGCTTTCATCCTGATCACACAATCGATCAATTGGGTACGCAGTATGCGCTATCTGCTGCCAATATACCCGGCTTTGTGTTTGATCTCAGCCTGGTCAATCTTCAAATTGTGGGAAAACGGCGCGGGAGCGGTGAGGAAGATCACCTCATTTCACTTTAATTGGCGCAGGGCACTTGCCATAGCGGCTGCCATCCTTACGGTTGCCGGTACTGCCATCTGGGCTTATGCGTTCACCTCTATTTACACCCGGCCGGTGACGCGCGTGGCTGCAAGCGAATGGATATTGAAGAATATCTCAAGTGCGATCGAAATGCCGATCACACTTGAAGATGGCTCTCAGGTAAAGCAGTTATTGGCTTATCAAAACACAGCGATCATCAACTCCTCCCAACCTTATATTTATGGGTTTACCGCAAACGCAGACGGAACCGCATCCAGCATAACGTTGGAACATGTGCTGTATAACCTCCAGAATAATCCGTTGGCCACGACGACCCCTGCGGTGATCACACTGCAAGCTGTGATTCGTGATGTGAACGGCGACGTTTCTGCGGGGATCATTCAATCTCAATTCATCCAGATATCAGACGCTCGTGGCGAGCCTGCGAAGATCGAATTTACACCGTCGGTTGACTTACAAAAAGGCCGGAAGTACGAATTGGTCATCTCAGTGATCGAACCTGACGTCAACCTGAAGTTGGACGGCGGGGTTTGGCTGAACACCACTGACGGTACAACGGATGGCAGGCAGTATCTTCCGCCACCCGCACTTCGGATCACATCAAAGTATCCCTTCAAGGAGAGTTTTTTCCCGCTGGTGAGTGGAACGGTATCTCGTTTCAGACTTAATCGCGTTGTTGATCTGATGGACTCAGGCATCAACACCAAATTGGCAGTTGTGATCACCAACCCGAATAACAATGATCAAGTTGTTGGTATTGGCGAGATCACTGCATCTTTCGAACCTGAAGGTGACGCACGCGGCAAGGAGTATTGGGTAAACCTCAAACACCCGGCATTGCTTGATGCGACCCAGATGTATGTTTTATCCATTGAAGTCCAGGAACAAGGCAGTGAACTGGCCATATACAATCAAACACCGGCCATCGAATCCACCTGGGATGATGCGTTGCCGTTGAGCGAGAACGGCTACAACCTGTTCGGCTACGAACTCGGGCTTTTTGGCAATGTACGTAACATGGAACTTTATTATGATGATACACAGTCGAAGAAAGACCTGCTTTACACGACTCTGGATCAATCGGATGCCATTTTCATCAGCTCCAACAGGCAGTGGGGCACCACCGTGCGTGTGCCTGAACGTTATCCACTCACCACGGAATATTACCGCGCCTTGATCGGTTGCCCGGCGGACAAAGATATTTTGTGGTGCTACCAGGTTGCCCAGCCAGGCATGTTTAATGAAGAATTGGGTTTCAAGCTCACTGCTGTCTTCCAAAATGATCCCGCCATCGGTGGAATCAAGATCAACGATCAATCCGCTGAAGAAGCCTTTACCGTCTACGACCATCCCAAGGTGTTGATCTTCGAAAAGACCGCGGATTATGATCCAGCCAAGATGCGAAGCATTTTGGATCAAGTGGATATTTCACTTGCCGTGCATAAAACGCCAGGACAGGCCAGCCAGTTTTCGGGCAACCTGCTGATGAGTGAAATCGAGACCAAAATACAGCAATTAGGCGGCACCTGGAACAAACTCTTCCCGGCAAACTCGCTATTGAATACGAATTCGGTTGTGGCCGTCATTGTTTGGTATTTGCTGATCACCTTGTTTGGATTGATCGCCTATCCGATCGTCAGGTTGATCTTCAAAGGGCTGCCGGACCGCGGTTATCCCTTCAGCCGATTGGCAGGAATGCTGCTTGTGGCTTACATTACCTGGCTGTCCGGTTCAACCTTCTTCACTTTTTCGCGATTGACGATTGTTGTTGTTCTTGTCTTGTTGGTGCTGGTCAGCGGATTTTTAGCATATAAACAACGCGCAGAACTCAAAATTGAATGGCTGACCAAAAAGAAATATTTCCTGACCGTTGAGTGTGTCATGCTGGTGCTGTTCCTTGTTAGCCTTGGGATCCGGTACGGCAATCCTGACCTCTGGCATCCATGGAAAGGCGGAGAGAAACCCATGGATCTCTCCTATTTTACGGCGGTGCTTAAGAGCACGGTATTTCCGCCTTACGACCCATGGTATGCCGGCGGATATATCAATTATTACTACTGGGGATTTGTGCTCGTGGGTGTGCCAGTCAAATTGCTGGGCATCATCCCCGCGATTGCCTACAACTTGATCATCCCTACACTCTTTGGGCTGACCGGTTTGGGTGCATTCAGCATCGGCTGGAATCTGTTTGCGAGAAAACGGCTGCATGACGATGAAGATCCGGATGTGATCAAAGCCAACACGATGCGCAGTACATTAGCGGGAATAGTCTCCATCTTCACTGTGTTGATCATGGGAAATTTAGGCACTATTCGCATGATCTGGCAGGGCTTGCAGCGGATCGTTGCGCCTGGCGGTGTCATTGACCATGCCAGCATCTTTAATCGCTTTATCTGGTTCTTCCAGGGATTGGGCAAGTTTTTCATTGGTTCACCACTGCCCTATGGCATCGGCGATTGGTATTGGATCCCGTCAAGGGCGTTGCCCAATGAGCCGATCACCGAGTTCCCGTTCTTCACCTTTACTTACGCTGATTTGCATGCCCACCTCATCGCGCTGCCTGTCACGATCTTGATCATCGGTTGGGTGCTTGGGCTGCTGCTGAATAAATGGAATTGGAAATCAGATAACGGAATCAAGCCATGGGTGAATGCGGCAATATCACTGTTGTTTGGCGGATTGGCCATTGGTTATCTGAGAGCAGCCAACACCTGGGATTTTCCGACTTACCTGCTGTTGAGCTGCCTGGTGATCGCGTATACGACCCTCCGTTATGCTGAAATTCCTGAAAAATTCCTGCCCGGCAAGCCATTGTGGCTGGCAAAAAGTGCATTCATGCTGGTGAACGTTGGCATATTGATCGGGTTGACCAGCCTATTCTATCTTCCATTCACCAAGTATTTTGGTACCTCCTACGGAAGCATCAGTCTGTGGACTACAGACCATTCCCCGCTCTCATCCTACCTGGTGCACTGGGGAGTGCAGCTCTTCATCCTTATCAGTTGGTTTGTCTGGGAAACGCGCGAATGGCTGGCCTCAACCCCCGTTTCTTCCCTAAAGAAGCTTCAACCCTATATTGGTTTGATCCAGATCGTTTTGGTGTTGTTTGGTTTGGTATTGGTTCTGTTGACAGTGCTTGGCGTCCAGATCGCCTGGCTGGCAGGGATTATGGGCGCATGGGCGATGGTCCTGATATTCAGACCGAAACAGCCTGACACCAAACGCCTCGTATTCTTTATCACCGGCACAGCACTCTTGCTCACTCTGTTTGTTGAGTTGTTCGTGCTGACAGGGGATATCGGCCGCATGAACACAGTCTTCAAATTCTATTACCAGGCCTGGACCTTTTTTGGTCTGGCAGCTGCTGCAGCGCTGGTGTGGTTGATCCCGGCTGTGAGTACCCGGTGGCGGATGGGGACTTCCACCGTCTGGCAGTTGTCGCTTGTGCTGCTGTTCTTTGGCGCGGCCTTGTACCCGGTTACTGCAGCCGCGGATAAGATCAGGGACCGGATGTCTGAGACGGCACCTCACACCTTGAATGGGATCGAATTCATGGCTACGTCTCACTATGGCGATCAAGGCGTGGATATGGACCTCAACCAGGATTATCAAGGCATACTTTGGATGCAGCAGAATGTGGTCGGATCCCCAGTGATCGTGGAAGCCAATACGGTTGAATATCGTTGGGGAAACCGTTATACAATTTATACAGGTCTGCCGGGTGTGATGGGTTGGAACTGGCACCAGCGTCAGCAGCGTGGATTTATTGATGCCAACGGGATTGCCAACCGATTAAATGAGATCATTACTTTTTACACAACGACAGATGCAAAAACAGCGTTGGACTTTATCAAACGATATCATGTGAGTTACATCATTGTCGGACAGATGGAACGGGCGTATTATCCCGGTGAAGGGTTGGATAAATTCGTAAAATTTGACGGGGTATACTGGAAAGAGGTTTTCAGAGTTCAGGACACCGTCATCTATCAGGTGATAAGCGAGTAAACATGACTGATTTCCTGCGATTCCTCTGTTGGTACCTGGCAATTAGCATCGTTGGATGGGTGAGTCTGCCCATCGTTTTCAAATTGCTGCCCAACCTGGCCAGCAAAGGATTTGCTCTGGCAAGACCTCTTGGCCTTCTGGTCTGGGGGTATCTTTTCTGGCTGCTTTGTTCATTGGGCGTATTGCAAAACAACACCGGCGGTGTTGTTTTGGCATTTATACTGCTGATCGCCTTATCAGTCTGGAGTTGCTCGAAAGGCAGGTTGCAGGAACTTATCGCCTGGATCAAAGATAACAAGAAAACCATCATTGTAATGGAAGTGCTGTTCCTGGCAGCTTTCGCATTCTGGACAATTGTCCGTGCTGCCGGACCTGATGTCTCTGCAACTGAAAAACCCATGGAACTGGCTTTTATCAATGCCATTCTGAAATCACCATCGTTCCCTCCGATGGACCCCTGGCTTTCCGGGTATGCCATATCATATTATTACTTCGGCTATGTGATCGTTTCCATGTTGATCAGAGTGACGGGGGTCGCATCTTCGATCGGGTTTAACCTCAGTGCAGCCTTGTGGTTCGCTTTGACTGCACTGGCAGCCTATGGGGTTGTTTATGACCTGATCGCCATATGGAAGCGCTCTGATGACGTTGAACACAAGCAAGCACTCTTTAAGGCAAGGTTGGGTGCTTTCTTTGCACCCCTTTTTGTCCTTATTATCAGTTGTCTCGAAGGTGTGCTCGAATTCTTATATTCCAACCAGATCTTCTGGAAGGCTAATGCATCTGGCACCTTGACCTCCAAATTTTGGACATGGCTATCAATAGGCGAACTGGATGCCGCACCAACCATGCCTGTTTCTTTCTGGCCGAACCGCCCGGCAGGCTGGTTGTGGTGGCGCGGATCGCGGGTGCTGCAAGACCTGAACCTGGCCGGTGGCAAGATCGAGATCATCGATGAATTTCCATTTTTCACATATTTATTGTCCGATCTGCATCCGCATTTACTGGCGATGCCATTCGGTTTGCTCGCAATTGGATTGTGTCTGAACTTGTTCCTTGGCATAAAGAGCTATATCTCTGCAAATGAATCCATTTTCAAATGGTTAAAACGCTGGGATTTCTGGTTTATCGCCTTGATCCTCGGCAGCCTGGCTTTCATCAACACCTGGGATTTTCCGATCTATGTCGGATTGTTCTGCCTGGTAGTCACTTTCATGCGCATCAAGGAATCAGGCTGGCATGGCGAACGCATTTGGGATTTCATCAAATCAGGGTTAATGGTTGGAATTACCGGTATCATTCTGTTTTTGCCATTCTATCTCGGTTTTAAATCACAGGCAGGCGGCTTGCTGCCGAGTCTTGAATTTGTCACCAGGGGGATCCATTTTTGGATACTCTTTGGGGCATTGTTGATCCCGATCATCATCTGGCTGGTTTTTCAACTCTGGCAGATCAAAAACGCAAAAGTAATCCTGAAAGGGCTGCGTTTTGCACTGCTGCTTTTCATCGGTCTTTTTGTGGTTTCATTGTTATTTGGGATATTTATTTACAACCTCAATGACACCGGTTTGCGGCTATTATCCTCATCGAATGCCGCCGTTTCAGCTTTGGGGCAAAAACTGCAAAACGCCGGTCAGGCCTTCGCGAATTTCCACGGTACTAACAGTGCCGGACCTGTACTTCAAGCTTCACTGGTGCGCAGGTTGAATTCCCCCGGTACCTGGATCACTTTGCTGCTTATGCTGACCGGAACCTGGGCGCTGCTCGGACAACCCGGGAATTCCAAGTCGGCTGCAACTGGTGTTTCGAAGGCCGCGGAAGAACAAAATGATCTAGACACAACAAGGGTGAGAGGGTTTGTCGCCTTATTATTGCTCATCGGAATCGCCCTGACAGTGTTCCCGGAGTTTTTCTATCTACGCGATCAGTTTGGCAACCGCATGAATACCATCTTCAAGTTCTACTTCCAGGCGTGGATCTTGTGGGGCATTGTTGCCTCTTATGCCAGCGTGGAATTGTTATCCCGCTTGAAGGGATTAAAAAGTGCTTTGTTTACGATCACATTAATCATTATCATGATCGCCGGTCTGGCTTATCCGGTGGTGATGCTGGCTAACAAAACCAATAATTTCAAACCTGCAACTTTTACACTTGATGGAAATAGTTACCTGGCAGAATATACCCCGGATGATTACGCCGGTATGCTATGGCTCAGTCAACAGCCTCTTGGGATTGTTTCTGAAGCAGTTGGCGGCAGCTATTCGGAATACGCCAGGGTCTCAACGCGCACAGGAATGCCTACCGTGTTGGGCTGGCCTGGACATGAAGGACAGTGGCGTGGAGGATACGCCGAGGTTGGATCACGTCAAGCAGACATTGAAACGATCTATTCCTCAACTGATTGGACACTTGTTTCGAGCCTGATAAAGCTTTACAACATCCGATATATCTATTTTGGACCGCTTGAAGCATCAACCTACAAGGCAGACGGTGCTTTATTCAAGACCAATTTGCCATTGATCTATCAAAACAATAGTGTAAGCATTTATGAGGTTCCAGACAGCAGCGGTGAGGTGGCGCCATGACTTTAATTGAAAAACTCAATTCATTGATCAAACGATATTTCACTCTGCTCATGGTGATCGCTCTGCTATTGGCAGCTTTCATGCGCTTTGTGAAACTTGACGCGCCTGGCTTGACGGACCATGAGGCCAATATTGCCTTGCAGGCGTTATCCGCTGCCAAAGGGCAGGACGGCGTGATTGGCGGGCAGCCCGGATATGTAGGGTTAACCTCTCTGCTCTTTTCGGTTTTTGAGAGCAGCAATTTCTTTGCTCGATTCTGGCCCGCCTTGTTTGGCATCGGGCTGGTGCTTGTGCCCGGACTGTTCCGGAAACACCTTGGAGAGCTAACGAGCCTGCTGCTGGCTTACTTGATCGCCCTGGAACCGGGTCTGGTGGCGTTATCACGGTCCGCGGATGGCAGTATGATCACCATCGCATCGCTGCTGCTGGCGATCGGATTGTTTGAAAATCGAAAGATGATCCCGGCCGGGATATTTGCCGGGCTGGCCCTGGCGGGCAGTGAGAACTTCTGGCCGTTAGCCCTGGCACTTGGTCTTGCCTGGCTGCTGGTCTATCTGCTGGATGGCGACAAAAAGAATTCATTGGGTATCACTTCGTTAAAAATTGAAAAGAAGGGGTGGCTGGGTTTTGGTTTGGCCGCCTTGATCACTGTATTACTGGTCAGTTCGCAATACCTGCTGCGCCCGAGCGGCATAAGCGGTATCGGTTCGAGTCTGACAGATTATTTTGCGAAATGGCAAAACAAGGGTGAATTGGGGCAGGGCACGTACCTGTTGATATTACTGGTCACTCAATTCCCCGCCCTCATCCTTGGCATCTGGGGACTGGTGAACGGATTGAGGGATAAATCCCCATTGGCAAGGTTCTTAGGATTGTGGTGGGTCATCGGACTTCTGCTGGCGGTCATCACCCCAAGTCACGACGCCATTCAAATCGCCATGGTCAACCTTCCACTCTATGTTTTGACGGCTATGCAATTATCCTGGCTGCTGGAAAGACTATCTGTCCAGTCAAGATTGGTCTTGATCGCCGAGACAGTGGTCACGATCAGCCTGCTGTTGTTTTCGATCTTGAATTTTCTCAACATGATCAACTTTCCACCCGGCGATACTGTAACAATGCGCAACCGCATCCTCGGCACCTTTTTACCCCTGGCTCTATGGATCGCGTTCACGATTCTGCTCGCTTGGGGATGGGATTCGGTGTCTAGTAAAAGCGGCATCGTGATCGGTCTGGGGTTGATGTTCGGAATTCTTCTGGTGGGCAGCGGCTGGAAGGCTGCCGAACTGGGAAGCCGTCCGCAGAATGAACTACTGGCGAATCCGGGCTATGTCTTCGGACAGAAAGAATTGTTCCAGACGGTTGAAGATATTTCACTTTGGAACACGGGCCAGAAAAACCGTATTGACGTACAACTTGTAGGGCTAAATTCACCATCGATTACCTGGGCATTTAGAAATTTCGAAAAAACAAAGATCCAGGAAGCTTTTCCTGTCAGTGAAACCCCGTCCATCGTTGTTTCGAGCGTGGACACCGTGATCCAAACCCAGAGTCTGTATCGAGGTCAATCCGTGATCTGGATCCAGCAGCCGGATCTTTCGCAGGCGACCTGGCAGGATTGGGTCAAATGGTTCTTCAACCGACAACTTCCGCAGAAAAAAAGCAGCATCCTGCTATGGGTTCGCAATGACCTGTTCAAGGATACGAGTACACAAAACCAAACGCCATAAGGATACTAAATGTCACTGATCAATTTGATTGCCATCGATGGACCCGCCGCATCCGGCAAATCTACCCTGGCAGAACTTATCGCCAAGAAACTCAATTATTTCTTTTTTGATACCGGCGTCATGTATCGGGCTGTTACTCTGGCAGCTCTGGAGCAGGTTAAAAACCTTGATGATGAAGCCAAAGTAACTGACGTAGCCCGCCGCATCCAAATCGACGTTCAACCTGCCTCTGTGCAGGATGGGCGCGTCATGGATATTTTAGTGGACGGCAAAGATGTCACCTGGCAGATCAGAACCCCTGAAGTGGACCACAATGTATCAAAGGTTTCTGCTTACGCAGGTGTGCGCAAGGCAATGACCGAACAACAGCGCCGGATCGGGGAACGCGGCAATATGGTGATGGTTGGCCGTGATATTGGCACGGTGGTGTTCCCTGATGCCAAATTCAAGATCTACCTTGAAGCCTCGCCGGAAGAACGCGCTCGAAGACGGTTTGTTGAAGTTCAGAATAGAGGGGAAGCCACATCATACGAAGATATCCTGGCGTCTATCCGTAAAAGAGACGCAGTGGATTCTTCACGTGCGGTGGCGCCTTTGAAACCTGCTCATGATGCGCATGTGATCGATTCGGACGGCAAGTCCATTGATGTGGTTGTGGAAGAAGCCTTACAAATACTTGCTAATCCTGTCTCATGATTCAAAAAATGTTGCATAATTAGTATTGGTGTCAATAGATAAGCATTATTCGATTTTTGGGTTATCCATTATAGGGAGTGTGTATGTGCGATACCATCGTTGCGCTCGGTAACTCAACAGCAGACGGTAAAGTGCTTTTTGCCAAGAACTCAGACCGTGAGCCTAATGAAGCCCACGAACTGGTGATCATTCCGCGCGCAAAACACCAACCTGGTGAAATGGTGAAATGCACATATATTGAGATCCCTCAAGCAGAGGAGACCTATCAGGTTTTGCTGGCCAAACCCTTCTGGATTTGGGGTGCCGAAATGGGTGCCAACGAATTTGGGGTAACCATCGGTAATGAAGCCCTGTTTACTCGCGATCCGTATGGCAAGAAACCCGGCCTGATCGGTATGGATTTTCTCCGATTGGCGCTGGAACGTTCCAAAACCGCGCATGACGCGCTAATGACGATCATTGAATTGCTTGAAAAATACGGGCAGAGCGGCAATTGCGGTTTTGCCCATAAGATGTTCTATCATAACAGCTTCCTGATCTGCGATCCAGGTGAAGCGTGGGTGCTTGAAACTTCCGGTAAAGAGTGGGCAGCCGAAAAAGTTAAGGATGTACGCTCGATCTCCAACGCCATTACGATCGATAACATATGGGATCTGGCTTCTGCCAACCTGGTTCAGCATGCGATCGATAAGGGCTGGTGCAGTGATAAAGATCAGTTCAGTTTCAGCAAATGCTATTCGGAACCGGTTTATACACTTTTCAGCGATGCACACAAACGTCAGCACTGCACCACACAACAACTGAAAGCACAGAAGGGCGCGATCACCCCTGCCATGATGATGGCAATCCTCAGGCATCATGACGATAAATCCGATCCCAATTGGTCCCCCGATAAAGGCATCACCGGCGCGGATGTGTGCATGCACGCGGGATGGGGACCTATCCGCGGCAGCCAGAGCGCGGGATCCATGGTTTCGACCCTTGACCGCAGCGATACGGTGCATTGGTTGACCGGATCTTCCGCACCCTGCACCTCTTTGTTCAAACCGCTTTGGCTGGATTGTGGTATTCCGGAGTACGGCGAATCACCGCAGGGTGTTTTTGATGAACTAACGCATTACTGGCGCCACGAGGCTATCCACCGCGCAATACTGCAGGATTATGCCCTTCGATTGCCATTGATCAAACCCGATCAGGTTCGTTTTGAACAGCAGATGCTGGATGAAGTCAATCAGAACCTTGCAGGGTCTTATAACCAGCGAAAGAGTATTTCAGAGAAGTATTTCAAAATGGCTCAAGAAATTGAGTCTACCTGGCTGCAAAAGGTCATCTCACAACACAGCAAACACCGCAACCGGCTGCTTTATCAGTCTGCCTGGAAGAAATTTAACGATGAAGCAAAGATGAATCAAGCCTGAGGTTTTAATGGTTACAGCAACACTGCTGAATACTTCGCCCTATATTGATCTGCCTTTCCATTTGCTTGGCTGGTTGGGCTGGTTTGGGTTGGCAGCGGTGCTTTTTTGGGGGTTGCGTAAGAAGATCCAGATCATCAGCTCCAAGAAATTCTGGACGGTTTTTGGAATTCTTCTGGCTTGCTCGATCTTGTTTCCCCTCTTTTTCGGGATAAAACTTCCGTGGCAGTCAAGCCTGCCACTGCCTAACATCACCCGCGAGACTTCCTCGTCGGTGATCATGATCCTGAGCGCCATTCCGTGGATGTTGGCAGCCGGTATTCTTGGCTTCTGGCCGGCAGTGGTGATGGGGTTCGCAACCGGCCTGGTGACCGCGTTGTGGAACACACACAACCTGTTCACCCCGCTTGAAACTGCAACCCTTGCGCTGCTGATCTCATATGCACTGAGGCAGAATTACAGATCACGCTTATTTGAATGGCTGCGCAGACCTTTTGGCGCGGCTGTGGCGATCTCGTTGGTTTCCGTGCCGGTCTATTTGTTGACCACTTTCTTTGGCACCAACGGCACATTGGCTGCCCGCCTGGATTATGCTTTTACCCAATCGTGGATGGTCATGCTGGTCAATGCAGTTCAGATCATCATTGCCGGCCTGTTCCTTGACCTCGCACTGGTCACCAAATCGAAATACTGGATCCAGCAGAAATCTTACGTGCCATCCCCTTATGAAACAGGTTTGCAGGAAAAGGTTTTCTACATTGCACTGCCGATCATCTTCGTTTTACTGTTGACTCTGGCGATCGCTGATTGGGTCGTTGCGGGGAAGGCTGCTGAAAAGATGCTGGAAGGCCGTTTGAAAAGCACGGCTGAAATTGCAGCGGAGAACATCCCATCCTTGATCGACACCGGCCAGGGATTACTGTTGGATATGGTGGACAGCAGGATTCCGATGGATCTTCCGGAAACAGCCCAGGCTTTCTTAAAGTCCAAACTGAGGTCTTTCCCATTCTTTACCCAGTTCTATTTATTCGACCTTACAGGCGCACCATTAACTGGATATCCAGAATCAGATATTAACCAATATGTGCTTACGCCAGAAGAGGTTGCCGGCGTGCAACTGGCGCTCAACGGTGTGCTCATCCAGAGCTATGTGATCGCACCTGCTGAAGGCGAGACTTCAGCGCAGATCGCCTATATTGCCGCCATCCCCGACGAATACGGGTTGGCAAAGGGTGTCATCTCAGCACGCACCAACCTGGGCGTGAACCTGTTCTCACAACCGGCGCTGCTTGCGCTGCAGGAGATCCAACAAGCGGGCGGAGAGGGGGTAATTTTGGATGGCGATAACCGCATCCTCTATGATTCCAACCCAAGCCTGATATTGACCACTTATCAGGGCAAAGTGCCTGAGAGCTCCGAATACTTTGATGACACGAGCGGCACCGGCACCCGGCGCATGGTATATGCTTCCATCTCAGAAGCCAAGGATTGGAAGATCCTGCTTTCACTGCCGGCCAGCTACACTCAAGACCTTTCATTACAAATTGCGGTGCCGCTGCTGGCCATTTCCATCCTTATTTCCATCGGCGCCTACCTTTTATTGCGATTCATGGTCGGGTCTTTGGCCAAATCGCTGGTGCAGTTAGCCAACCAGGCGGATGAGATCTCGAAGGGCGGATTGGACAAAAAGATCGCCATCAACGGTGTAGACGAAGTTGGACGGTTAAGCTCAGCCTTCGAACAGATGCGCACGAGTTTGAAATCCAGGCTGGATGAATTGGACGTGTTGTTGGATGTTTCAAAGGGTGTGGCTTCCAATTTTGAGATCGGAAAAACCTCTGCCCATTTGCTCAAAGCCTGCCTCTCATACGGCGCGGACTCGGCACGGTTGATCCTTAAAAACGGCTACAGTTTTGGCTTTGACGAAGAAACCATTTCTTATTCCGCCGGCCCAGAAGCAGACGAATACTCCGAGCTGGATAAGCTGTTGATCGATCAAATGGGAAGCGATAAGGTGCTGGTGATCCCATCCAAACCGCGCATCCGAAGGATCGGCAGCATCAAAGGGCCCATCCCTTCAGCAGTGGTGGCAATGACCCTCGCGGATGAGACCACGGACTATGGGATGTTATGGATCGCTTACGCAGAACCACATCGTTTCTATGATGAGGAGATCCATTTCTTGAACACCATTGCCGGGCAGGCCGTGCTGGCAATTTCGAATTCATCACTCTTCATGAATGCTGAAGTTGGCAAGAAACGGTTGGAATCCGTTCTATCCTCCACACCCGAACCGGTATTGGTGGTGGGTGAATCTGGCCGGTTGTTGATGGCCAATGAGGCAGCGGAGAATGTAGCAGGGCTGATCGAAACCACGGGGTCAGAAGGCCATAAGATCGGCGAGATAAAAGCGGTCGAATTCATTGACTTTTTAAATGATAACCGCGATAAAGTTAACAAGACTGGTGAAATATCCATCGAGGGAAAGATATTTGAGATCTCCGTCTCACCCGTGAAGGTTGAAAATGCCATGGTGGGCACCGTGTGTGTCCTGCGGGATATCACCGAATTCCGTGATATGGAAAAAATGAAATCCGATTTCGTGGCCACTGTAAGCCATGAC
>DAIEPS010000140.1 GCA_027348305.1 Anaerolineaceae bacterium
GATTGAAAAGGTCAGCGCAAACGCCAAAGATATGAGCACTCAAGTGGATGAAGTTACTGCTTCAGCTGCGACGCTGGCAGAGATGGCAGAGAATTTAAAAGAGACCATCAGCAGTTTCAAACTTTAGCAAAAAAAATTTTTTGGGCAGCCCTGATGAGATTTTGATCAGGGCTGTTTTATATCCAGCACCTATCAAAAAAATCTGGGTTCTGGTCTTGAGTCGTCACCGTAGATAAAGCTGGTTGAGGATGGCGTTTTCTTCAGCCGTTAATTGGATGTCCGCCGCCTCAAGGTTTTCCTTCTGGTGCTGCGCGTCAAACGACATGGGGATGGTGATGACCCGCGGCTGGTTGGTCAACCAGGCCAACGCGATCTGGAAGGAAGTTACCCCGTGCACCTCGGCGATTAATCTCAAGGTGGGGTTGACATTCAGGTTGCGAAACTTGACCGGTGTGTACGCGGTGAGCAAAATGTCGTTGTGTTTGCAGTAATCCACCACGCCGTTCTTGACATACTTGTTTTGAGGCAAGCTGTAGGGCACCTGGTCGGTGAGCAGGGGTGTCTCGCATAGATCCATCGATTTTTTCAGGTCTTTGAGGTTGAAGTTGCTTACCCCGACATGTTTCACCTTGCCTTCACGGACCAATTGGTTGAGCGCTTTGAAGGTCTCTTCCAATTTGATCAGCCGGTTCGGCCAGTGGATCAGGTAAAGATCAACGTAATCCATCTTCAGGCGGCGCAGACTGCCTTCGCAGGCTTTGAGCACAGCGTCATACCTGAGATGGTCCGGCAGGACTTTGGAGGTGATCATCAGGCTTTCACGCGGAATTTTCGAATCCCGGACAGCCTCCGCCAAGAGTTCTTCTGAGTGCCCATGGGCGTAATATTCCGCGGTATCAAAATGGGTATAGCCCAATTCCAGCGCGGAGCGCAGCGCCTGCAGCGATTTTTCGTCTTGTGTGGGATCCGCGGTGCCTTCGCCGCCGATGCGCCACGTGCCGAAACCGATCTTGGGAACCTGGATGCCGTGCAGTGTTTCGTATTTCATTAGCCCTCCTTGAACCTAAAAGACCAGTCCCCGCCGGGATAATTCGTCTGCCAATTGCTGGGCGGATTTGAAGTGAACGGTTTGAAAGCCGAGTGCTTCCGCGGTCTGGATATTGGCGGCGGAATCGTCGATGAAAAGGCACTCTTCAGCCTTGCGGTTGATGGTTTTAAGCAGCGTAAGAAAGATATCAGGTTCGGGTTTGACCTGGTTGACCGTTCCTGAAAGGATGTAGCCCTCAAGGTAATCCAGAAAATAAAATCCGTCTTTGACCGCGTTGAACTTGGTCTCATTCCAGTTGCTCAGCCCGAAAAGGGTATAACCTGCTTGTTTGAGGCGCCTGGCTATTTCGACTGTATCGGTCATGATTTCACCCATGGCGTCCATCCAGTGCGAGTTGAAACGGCGGATCAGTGCCTCGTGGTGTGGAAACTCGGCGACCTTCTCTTCCACGCCTTTTTCAAACGAATAACCCTTGTCAAATTGAAGGTTCCAGTGCTTGAAATCGATTTCCTCAAGAAACGCCTTGATCTCCTCGTCATTCGCCATCACCTTGCGGTAAAGGTAATACTGATTCCAGTCCACCAGCACGGCGCCGAAATCAAAAATGATGACAGGAGTTTTGTTTGTGTTTGCCATTGAACCTCTTGTGCACAAAAAATAAAAACAGGTTCAATTTTACCCGTAAATCACCCTATTCCCGGTTTCTCAGAGTCATTTGGAATATAGCGTGAGTCACTCCCAGAAACCGGGAATCTTGGGTTGAATACCATTATGTGTACATTTACTTTTTTTAGAATTCAGACCTTAGCTCCTAGTATATAGATACTAGTTATGAAAGGGGCTTATTGAACCATCGCGATGTTCTGATAGATCATCACAAAATGGCATAAAGCCGCCAGGCTGACAAAGACGTGCCAGACCTCGTGAAAGCCGAAGACCCCCGGCCAAAAATCCAGCTTTTTGGTGATATAGATAACCGCCCCGATCGAGTAGGTCAGCCCGCCGGCCAGCAGCCACCATAAGCCAGCGGTGGGCATGGATTGCAGCATGGGTTTGATCACCCAAACGGCCATCCACCCCATCACGAGGTAAATGCCGGCGGTCACCCAGCGCGGAGTGTTGATCACGAACAGTTTCACGATTACCCCGGCCAGGGCAATACCCCAGATCAAGGCTAAAAATCCCCAGCGCAGCCAGCCGCTGAAAAAGTTGATGCAGATGGGTGTGTAGGTGCCGGCGATCAAGACATAAATGGCTGAATGGTCAAATTTGCGCAGCTTGAGCAAAGTGCCATCAGATGGATTTGCGAGGTGGTAGAGGGCACTGGCAGAGAACAGAGTCACCAGGCTGACGCCGTAGATCGCCATGGAAAGGGTTTTGAATCCCTGCCCCCAGGTAACGACCAACAATACAATCAGACCGACCAAGGCCAGAACTGCCGAAAAAAAGTGGATCAATCCGCTGACCGGATCGCGAAATTTGGAAATCACAGGCACTCCATAATCGTTTTAATGCTTGCAACTATACCTGTAATTGGGTTGAATGGAATGTATCAAAGGATAGAAAAGAGACATATCAATTCAAAGAAATATCAATTCCCGATTTCTGCGGATCACTTTGGCTACCGCTTCAAGTGGCATCGAGAAATCGGGAATTGCACAAAAAAGGCGAAGGAATTTTCCCTCGCCTTTTACTCTTTTGTTCATGAATCCGAATTAATCTATTGAATCCAGTTTTTGAGTTTCGCCTTCATGGATATAGCTTTTCAGTTTCCGCTTGCGCTTATTCTCACTGTGCATCGGGCTGCCCCCGCGGCCTGGGCCCTTGAACAGGATCGAGGTCAGCACCAGCAGACCACCCGCCTGCCAGAAGGTGAGCGCCTTGAGGCCAAAGATGACCGGCATCAGCCAGTTCCACAGCAGCATGACGACCCATGTGCATAAGGCCAGCATACCCAAACCCAAAATTCCAAAACCGATGCCCATCAAGATCTTCTGGGCCAGGGTACGTTCTTCCCACCATCCCGGCATATCGTGTTTCTTGTGTTCAACAGTTTGTACATTATCAAAATCAGACATTTTTTCCTCCTCCGGTTCATCCGGATAATTTATTGAAAAATTTTTACACTTTTACTCTTCGATCCATTGCCTTAGAGCGCGTGACAGGTTCTTTACGGCGTAGCGTTTGCGGGCGGTCAGGGTGTCGATGCTTTCACCCGTGGCTTCGGCAATTTCTCTGAAGGTCAGTTCGCCAAAGACCTGGGCCTCGATGACCTGGCGCTGCTCAACCGGCAGAGCATGGATGGCGTCATTCAGCGCGTCCATCAGGCTTTCCCTGACGTAGGCATCCTGCGGGTCAAGACCTACATCCGCGATGACCTCCTGCAAAATCTCTTCAGCCACATCGGTTTCGCCGACGGCATCACGAACGCGCTCATGCCTCCAGGCGTCGATCAATCGCCGGGTGAACAGTGCGTTGATCCAGGCGGGAAGGTTGGCGATATTGGTCACAAGCTGCAGATTTTCAACAGTCTCTGCATAGACATCCTGGATCAGATCTTCCGCCTCTTCGATCGTCCGTCCTGCAGCCAGCAATCGAGACAGGAAGCGAGGTTTTTCACTGGTGTAGGCCTCCTCGATCCTTGTTTGTGATCGTTGTCTTTCAAGTGCAGGTAATTGGCTCATGCTGTTCACACCATTATCGACGGGTAGTTTTGATTTTTGGTGTATCCAATTTCAAAATCACTTCAGATTCGTTGCTTTATCTTACTCTTTCTGCTGAAAAAGAAATTTGATTTAAAGATACAATACTATTTACCAAAGAAATCTCTTAGATTTTTAAAAAGCATTTGTCACGCAACACATAGCGCGTAGAGCGCGCTAGTGCGCAGAGCGAGATCGCAAAGAACGCAAAGAAAACCTTGAAGTAAAAATTAAAAACAAGGATCATAAGCATGGACGTTGAATTCAAAGGCACATACACACGCAAAGACGTATTCAGGGCTGTCTTTTTGGCTAATCAACCAACGCGAAAACGGGCGCTCATCCGCATGGGCATTGCGGTTCTGGCGCTGGTTATTTATATCGCGTATACAGTGCTGACCTCCATCCAAAACAAGACGCCATTGCTAGATCCCAACTTGATCGGCAGTCATGTGATGTACCTGCTGTTGATCGCGTTGTTCCTGTACTATCCCAACATCACCACAACCATTACGGCGTTGAAGATTTGGAATGCCCCCACCATGCGTCATGAATACAGGGGAACAATCTCAAGCGAAGGTGTTCTTTACGCCGGCAAGAAAACCCTGATCACCTGGGAAATGATCGCCAAAAAGCAGGTCACGCCTGAGATCATCGTGCTGCTGACTTCCAACGGCATCCTCTGCTTCTTTCCGCGCGGATTCTTTGTGTCAGAGGGTGACTGGCAGCGGGCAAACCAGTTGGTTGAGTTTAATCTGAGTGAAATGGATAAGTAATTCCCGGTTTCTCTTGATCTTGTGGAAGTGAAATGAATTAACTCCCAGAAACCGGGAATCTGGGGTTTCAATCTTAAAACCAAACCCCCGCGGTCTGAATTTGAGACCGCGGGGGTTCTTTCTTCTGCTAAAACTCCACCACCGTTTCAACCGGCGTTTCCGGGTAAATCCTTAATGGTGCGGGGGGCATGGGGTTGTAAGCGTAGTCGAGCTGTACCATGCCGCACTTCATGCCGGCGATGCGTTTAGCGCCCTGGTAAGTGCCGCGCACCAGCACGTCCTCCATGGAAAGCGCCATGCCGAAGACCGCCACGCTGGTATAAGCGGGAATCTGTGCCAATTCGTCGCCGTAAGCGCCAAATGAGAAGATCAGGTGTTCGCGATCCAGCGACTGCGCCTGGATGAGGGGGATGACCACCGGGTAGCCGTCCGCGCCGACGTAGCCCAAAAACTTCAGGTTATCAATTTTGTCGTAGAAGGCTTTGGTCCAGTCATTGAGCACGATCGCCTTTTCGTGTTTGGGGGTGAAGGCTTTTGCAACCATGGTTTTGATCGCGGCAGGGATGATCTTGTTCATGGGCAGTGGGCTCTTACCGCTCTGGGCGACCAGATCCATGTAATGCACGGTATGCACCCCGAAATAAGCGTTATACCTGAAGAGCGGGGTGTTGTTGTAGAAGTCGTAATCCCTGCCCTCTTTGGCAGCATGCGTGTAATCCGCACAGCCGCGCCACAGGTTCTTGTCCAGGCCCATGACCATGAAGCCAGTCTTGGGGTTCTGTTTGATGTGCTG
>DAIEPS010000141.1 GCA_027348305.1 Anaerolineaceae bacterium
CCGCTGATTTTGATACGCAATTCGCTAAACACCTCTGATCCAAAGGCCTTCAGCCGTTGGGCTGAAAGTATGGAAGCTCCAACGATCAACCTGCCGTTCTTGCGTAAAGACGGCAAAAAGATCTGGCTTGAACTAAGAAGCACGATCATCAAAGACAGTCAGGGTCAAACAGAATTCATGGAGGGTATTGGCCGCGATATTACGCAGCGAATTCAATCTGACCAGCAGTTGCGTGAGCAAATGGAACGCATTAATGCCTTACATCAAATCGATAAAGCAATCACGTCATCCTTTGATCTGCGAGTGACCTACCAGGTTCTACTCGATCAACTTCGCCAGGTGCTGCATGTTGATGCTGCATCAGTACTGCAATTTGAATCCGATCTCATCCAATACCAATACTTGACAGGTTTGGGTTTCAAAACACTCGAATCCAACCTGCGCACCGCCTTACGTCATTCACCGCTGCCCTCAGAAGCAATTGCCACAAAAAAGACCACTCAAATTAATCTGGGCTCCGGTCAGACCTTTTCGCCCTCCTTGACGGATATTTTAAACAATGAAAAATTTGTGAAATACATCGCCACCCCCATGGTGATCAAGGGCCAGATCAAAGGTGTGTTGGAGATCTATCACAAATCCGAACTTGAACCAACCCGTGAATGGGTCAACTTCCTCGAAGCACTGGCGCAGCAGGCTGCCATAGCCCTGGATAACTCGCAAAATTTCATGGAATTGCAGAAATCTCAATCAGTATTGCTTCAAGCCTACGATGACACACTCATGGGTTGGGCGAATTTCCTGGATCTGCGCGATAAAGAAAAAGAAGGCCATACTGTGCGTGTTTTGGAGCGTACCATGCGGGCTGCCCAGAGATTGGGCGTGCGCGAAGAAGACATGGAACATCTACGCCGAGGTGTTTTATTGCATGACAGCGGCAAGGTTGGTGTTCCCGATCACATTCTTAACAAGCCGGGTCCTTTGACGGATGAAGAATGGGTCATCATGAAAAAACACCCTGAGTATGCCTACCAGATGCTGGCGCCGATCGGGTTCTTGAAACAGGCTCTGGATGTGCCTTATTGCCATCATGAAAGATGGGATGGCACGGGCTATCCGCGCAATCTGAAGGGAAAGGCAATCCCCTTCACGGCCAGAATATTTACTGTGTTCGATGTCTATGATGCCCTGACCAGTGAACGCATTTATAACAAGGCGCGCTCAAAAGATGAAGCGATCGCCTATATACGCGACAATGCCGGGATCATCTTCGACCCCGACATTGTGGACATTTGTATTGATGTGATCAGAGAAAAGTAGAGCAAGCAGCAAAAGCTGTTCCTATTTTCCTTCGTTTTCCTTCTTCTTGGCTTTGTTGAATTCCAAGATGCCCTGTACCAATTGCATCAGTCCAAACGCAAAAACGGCCACGATCAAAATGGACATGTTGCTGGTGGATTGTGCATTGCCAAGTGAGAAGAAATAGAATACTGCCGCCAGAACTGCGAAGATACCGCCTGAAAACATTTGTTTCTTGCCGTTTTCTTTGGAGGGTTCCTGGTAAACGCGAATTTTCGATTCTCCTCTGACAAATCCTGTCAGACCTTCTGCATCAACGATCTTGACCCACCCTTTGCCTTCATCGCTTTCATACCCGACTGCCGTTACGACGGTCTTTTTGGGATAGGTTTTGATCACGGGGCTTTCCTGTGCGGGCGTCTCGTGGGCTTCAATGCCATCAGCAAAGAACTGAACCTTTTTGATCACAAAGATCTTGGTCTCGCCGGTAATAAAGCCTTTTTGACCGGAATCCAGGGTCACTTCAACCCAGACCTCTTTTTTCTTGCGTGAGACCTTGCCTAGTTCAAATTCATCACCTTTTTTCAGTGAAGTGATTGAAAGGGTTTGATCGCTTGGTTCAGCAAAGACTTTAATTTCTTCCTCTACTAAAATTCCTCTCATGGTTTCCTCATCCTTTTTTTTGAGTATCATCTTCAGGTTTTGATACCAGTTCATATTTCCATTGGTTTTTTTGAGCGCACACTTCAGCCCAAGATTCATTGATTAAGACGATTTCAAGTGCAGTGAGTGTCAGGTCTTCTTCGTCACTTAACACATAGGTGTGTGCTTCAGCGCGCGGCAGTGGTCGAAAACCGGGATTTCGCCCCTCGATTTCACGAAGAACTTTGCTTTGATATTTTCTCTGGCTTAACCATGTTAAGAAGAGTACGAGCACACCCAATATGACCGGTAGTTGCCACAATGTTTTAATGACCTTTAAGACACCAATTTGAGGGATGAAAGGTGTCAGCAGTAAAAAGCCGACCGCGGCGAGCAGCCCCCCAAGAGACCACGCCATGGAATAAAAACGGGTGATCCTGGCGAGGTGAGATTTATCATCATCCATTAATTCAGGATGGGTCAGGAAGTCTGATTGAAAACACGTTTCGCATACTTTTAATTTCAGTTGATAACCACTTGAGATCTTATACTTTTTACCATACAGATGGGTACTTCTAAACCCAACTCTGTAGATCAAGCGATGTGTTTCAAAAAAATCAGCAGGCGATTGGCCGCATCGAGAACAAGAATTTCCGTTTTCTAGGATCAGAGGAATTCCCTGCCGATTCTTGACCTCGCTTGCTGGAATTAATATGCGAACGGACATGTGTTGGCTGCTCCAATATACCGGGGATTGGTCTGCCAACAATTGTAACTTATTTCAAAACTTGCGTATTGTTCAACTTTTCTCAATTAATACACTTCGCAATGGGGTGTGAAATGAAGAGCTTTGATGTGCATCTGTTTTATTATGCTATGCCCAGGCAAAAACCCGGTAGTACCCTCCTGAAGAGAGTCTGCGCAAAGAATAACAGGTTGAGTTTTCTGCAGTGGCACCGGTTTGGATGTAAATGGCTGAAGAATCGCAGCCGAGCACTTCGATCAGATTGCTTCCGCTTTGAACGTAGGTGACCCTGACCCATTCACTGGTTCCTGTTGAATCCGAAGAATGATAAAGGGTGATCACCCTTGGGCAAGTCCCCAGACCATGCGTTTTGCTATATACGGTGTTATATGTGCAGGCAAACCAACCTGAGTCATAATCAGCCGGTGGCAGGGAAGTCGGTGTCAGGTAGCAAAGAATGGAGATCAGTGATGAACCTGTCCAATATGCCTGGCCGATCAATCGATGGTCAATTCCTTCTGAAGACGAGGTATTTGCTGTCAATGTAAAGGTGGTTGATCCCGCTGAACGTACGGCGAAAATAAACCACATGGCAGCCGGTCCGCTGATCAACCCCGCAGGTAGGTCAACATTCGCGTCAGACTGAAGCATAAAACCGTTGATCATTAGTGTTGGCGGGTTAGTTGAGGAATGCGGCACACGCACCCGGTGATTGGGCAGATATTCCAGTTTTACACCGGTAGAAAAACGCTTAAAGAACACACCCAGGTTGACTGCATCCGTCTCTGCCTGACCCAGGTTCAGGGCGTCTTTGCGCAAATTGTTGTAATGGTCTGCCGCAGTCGGCTGACCGGGTGATACTTGTGTTGAAAGGGGATAGGTCATTCTATTACCTTCGTAAATCGAGAATTGTGAACCGAGAACTGAGAACCGAGAACTGAGAACCGAGAACCGTGAATGTTATTCTTTTACTAAGGTTTTCTCAGCGTACTCCGCGGCTCTGCGTGAGATATGGTCTTTGCAAGAAAAAAAAGAATCATCTCCAATAAGCGTTGTTCCACGTCAGAGTGCCATCCCAGACGGAAAGCAGCAGCAGGGCCGGGTCAACGGGCGGCCAGTAAACGCCGGTGTTGTTGAATTGACATTTGATCAATGATATACCCGGCTGATGGCGTTCATCCGCCGTCCAACCTACTGCGCCCAGCGAAAGCAGGGTGCCTGCCGGAGAAGTGATGGAAACCCCGCCTCTTTTGCCCAGGAACTGGCACAGCTTGGCATAATCCGCGGACCGGGTCTGCAGGCGCAAACGACCGTCTGGGTTGACGGCACGCTCAGCCAGCAGCACATCAAAATGCAGCCACAACCTGGTCGTGCCGCCTGAATCCACCTCGCGGGTGATCTGCACCCCGCCGCTCTTGATGCCCTGGTCTTCGGCCAGTAAAAAGCCGTAGCCTTCGCCGTCGTCAATCTCGGGGTGAGAGAGGATGATGTGACAATCCTTGCCGATGATCGAGGTCATGTTCAACCTGCTTCCCGGTTGCCCTGGTCCCATTTATCAAGTGCAAATCCGGCTGGGAATTCGAAATGTTGAAAGGTCTTGAGTTTGGAAAGTGATTCTTCAGAGATCTGCTTCCACAACTTGCTTTGTTCCACCAGCCGCGCGGATTCACCCGCACGGGCTCCGTAAGTTTCGGCCAGGCTCGCAGCGCGCAGCAGACAGGCAAAGCTGGCTGCACCGGTTTCAAGCGCTTCACTTGCCGCATCCGGAAGGCTGGTTTCAGTCGCGCCCTCCAAACCGGTCAGCGTGTTTTGGGCTGCATAGGTCACTCGCAGGCACTCTCCCACACTCAGAAGGCTCGTGCCGTTGAAGTGCAGGCTGCCGCTCGTGCCCTGCAAAGAATAGGAATACCCCGTTTTAGCCTCTTGTTTGCTGCCGCCGGCTGATGCCGGCATACTGCCGGTTGAAGCCGGCAGTATGTAGACTTCGATCAGGTAGAGCGGATGATCTAATCCCGTCAGCGTGACATCCCGCCCTGATGTGGTGATCTGCAAATCCAGGCTGCGGATGAGCGGCATTCTTTCGTCCAGCCGGGCCAGCGCCTGGCGGATGGCAGTATCGAGCATTACACTGCTGAAACGATCGCCTGACGTGTCATCCAGGATCTGGCGGACGCGGTTTCTGATATCTTCGAGTGTTGGCATCGACTTGTTCCTCCAAATGTTTGAGCGACTTGGGCAGCACGATCATCTCTGACATGCCATCACGGCTTTTGCCCACCGGCCGTGCACTGAGGTTTGATTTGCGCAGATCAACATCATGCAGGGGTTTCACTTCTGCATCCGCCGGCAGCACGGGGCTTTTGGCTTCTGATTGGTGCAGTGCACGGCGCGCACGGCAAACCTCAAGCGCTGTGAACCATAACTTGCGTCCGTCCGCGGCGATTACCACCATGCCGCCGTCTGGCAGGCAGCGCAGCGAGAGCGGCTGCCCGGATTGCCCGGGCAGCAGAAAAGGTTTGACCAGGTATGCAGCTAAAACGGCGTTCTTTGCAGTGTCAGGATTGTTTTTGGATGCCATTACCGCTGTCCTCAATGGCCACGCCTG
>DAIEPS010000142.1 GCA_027348305.1 Anaerolineaceae bacterium
GAAAACCTGGTGGGCTGCAAGATGGCCAAAGATGAAACCATCCACCCCGAGTGGCAGAACCTGGCCGCAGGCGACGAGATGAAGATGTGCGCCGGTGACTTCGCTCCTCCCCCCTATATCGTCATCGAAACAATCCCCAACCAGGCAGTGATCTACGGCCATAAAGAAAACGATGCCTGGGTGGATGTCTGGCAGTTCGTGCTCGTTCCACAGACGGACGGCACCACCCGGCTGATCACCCGCACCAGCACCAACATGACCGGCGGCATGTGGGAAGTCATCCGTCCGATCTCATTCACCATGGAACGCAAGATGCTGCTGACACTCAAACAATTATCAGAACAATGATCTGACCAAAAAACAACGGGAGGTTTAAGCCTTCCGCTGGTTAATGAAATAAGTTCAAGGATCGGATTTCTAAAAAAAAGAAATCCGATCCTTTTTTACTTAACTTCGTTGAAATCAATGAAACCTTTATCCACATCCACACCGATGAGCTGCACCTTGACCCGATCGCCCACATCAGGATGATTCAAGGTCTTCATCAGTTTGCCTTCAACCGGCAAAGTGATCAACCGCACCCAGGTGCCCTTTTCTGCAGCACCGGTGATGATGGCGTCAAATTTTTCACCAATGCGATGTTCGAGCAGCATGGCATCTGCGGATTTTTCGACCTGTCTTTCGACCTTGTTTGCGGCATCCTCGGCCTGGGTGCAATGCAGCGCAATGGTCTGCAGTTCTTCAAGAGAATATGGCTGAGGTGTTTTGGCCAGCACCGCTTTCAACAGACGCTGGGTGACCAGGTCTGTGAAACGCCGGTTGGGCGCGGTCGAATGTCCGTAGTCTTTGACCGCCAGGCTGAAATGTCCCGGCAGGTTTCCATCAGGCGGGGTGGCAGTATATTCACCCGCCCCGAGCAGTTTGATCACTGAGAGGGAGAGATCCGAATAACGCAGAGGGTCGGCAGTACGCTGTTTCACCAGAAAAACTTCAAGCGCTTTGGCGTCTGGTACGGCAGGCAGTTGGTATTGGTGCCTCGCAGCGAGCTCCACAATGCGATCCCAGCGATCAGGGATGCTCACCACGCGGCGAATGGAGGGGAAGTTGTTGGCAGACAAGAAACGGGCAGTCACCCCATTGGCCACGATCATGAAGTTTTCCACTATTTCACGGGCGCGATTCTTGGTTTCAAATTCCATTGAAAGGATCTGATCGCCGCTGAAGACAGGCCGCGACTCTATTGTTTCCAAGCTCAAGGCACCGTGTTGGTGGCGGAATTCCTTCATTTTTTGTGCAATGGCATCTTGCAGTTTAATGTTTTCAGCCAGGCCCTTAACTGCGGCGGCTTTTTCGGGTATGGCGGCCTGTCCTTCCAACCAGGTTGCCACGCTGTTATAGGCCAGTTTGGCCTTGTTGTTTACCAGACCCGCGTAAACCGCGGATTCTTTTAGCGAACCATCTTCACCAACTGTCATTTCCACAATAATTGAAGTTCGATCCTCGTTGAAGTTGAGCGAAGTCAGTTGAGTGGATAATATTTCTGGAAGCATCGAAAAGATCTTACCGACGGTGTAAACTGTGGTGGTATTCTGCCGGGCATGCGCATCAATTGCAGTGCCTTTTTTAACTTTGGCATCCACATCTGCAATGGCAACGTAGATCTTCGTAGTCTTATCTGCAAGCTGTTCGGCTACAGTGAGCTGATCCAGGTCCAGAGAATCGTCATCGTCTATCGAGCACCAAATCATGCTGCGCATATCACGTAAACCAGGCAATGCACTCATTTTGTGTTGATCTGAGGATGATTGAAGACCTTCCAGTTCGGCCAACACTTCCGGTGAGAAATCCGGGATCAACCCACGCTCAAGCATGACCCGGTGAGCGATAGCGGAAAGGATCTGTCGATGATTGTGACCATTTTCTGACATGTGAACTCCTATATCTATTCTAATAAGTAAAGCTAAGTCCCTTCGATGGAAGCCGGACCCGGGGTGGGATCAATCGGCAAGATCAGAGAAGGAAGCGGCGTCTGGTTGAAATCCAGATCATTAAGGATATCACCAAGTAGAGGGGAATTCTCACGGACTGTCGGCCTTGAATCCGGTCTACCATCTGTCATGGGATCCAATCGCTGACTGTCAAGGAAGATATCTTCTATAAACTTCAAATAGGCATCGAAGCTTAAGGTTTGATGATCGACATAACCTTTTTTAGCGAAAGGACTGATCACCAACGCTGGAACCCTCAGGCCGTAACCGTTCGCATCCACGGAGGGTGGAACAACATGATCGTAAAAACCGCCCCAGTCATCCCATGCGAGCAGGATGACCGTGTTATCCCATTCAGAGCTTTGCATGATTTTGTTGATCAGATCGGTCACATAATTCTGCCCGGCAAGAATGGAGGTGGCCGGATGGTCACTCACCCCATATTCAGGGATAATCCAAGATACCGCGGGCAATGACCCATTTTTTAATGACTCGAAAAACTCTTTTGTGGGTCTCACATGATTTAATTGAAGATCATCATGCACTGTCGTGAAATTGGGCAGCGGATTCATCACACTTGGAACATCCAGAGCGAGGGGCTGCTGGTTGCAAAACATCTGGTCGTTTTCACAATCAGGTTCGATCCCTTCGGTCAAGAAATACCCCCAACTGATGTTGTATTTATGCAGCAGATAAGTCATATCCGTCCAGGCGTAATCTTCCTTATTACCACCTGCAACAGCTTGTTTGGGATTGTTGATGTCGTTCTTGCAAGACATGGGGTCATCCGGGTTGGAACAAGTCGCTGACCAGCCTGAGACAAGAAAGAGGTGGGCAGGCAAACTCCATGACGCGCTGGGTTCAAACATACGGTCCTGCAAGACGAAATTTTGAGCATAAGCCCAGTAGTTTGGAATTTCGCGGGCGTCATGCCAACCCATGGCATCCGGCCCCTGTTCCTTGGAGGTGCAGCCCGGGGTTTTGGGATCAGCGCAGTAATTTTGCCGTCCATCCATCACGGATTGGACAAACCCATCCATCTTGCCGCCGTTGATATCCGTGGTGGCAGCCGCCATGCCGTGCGGGCCGCCGTAATTAATATCGCTTGGGTCATGAAAAGGTTTGATGCACTGCCCCGTCACGGGATCGTTGGAACACACCGTTGGCACCCCATTGACCATGGGAATCCCATCCGCACCGGGATAGGTGCCAAAATAATGGTCAAAGGACCGGTTTTCTTGCATGATTATGATGACATGCTTGATCTTTTGCCGAGCTTCCACCAATTTTGGTGGAACAGCCGTGGGAGTATTTGAAGGCGAGACTGAAGGTTGGGTTCCACATGCCGACAAGATCATGAAAGAAATGACGAGAGTTAATCCAATTATTTTCGAATTTTTCATTTTTGCCCCAGGTCTTTATATATGACTGCATTAATCCTATTTCAATCCGGCAAAAAAAACAACTCCCTTGAACGAAAAACAGGCACCGAAAGGATCAGGTGCCTGCTTACAACTTTTGTGATATTACGCAGTCAGTTTGCGATAGCGTACTCGATGCGGGGTATCCGCAGCGATGCCAAGACGCTTTTTGCGGTCGACTTCATAATCCGTCCAGTTGCCCGGCTGAAACCAGGCGGTGCTGTCGTCTTCAAAAGCCAGAATGTGTGTGGCAATGCGATCGAGGAACCAGCGGTCGTGCGAGACCACGATGGCGCATCCGGCATAATTCTCGAGGGCTTCCTCCAACGAACGCAGGGTGTTGACATCCAGGTCGTTGGTCGGCTCATCCAGCAAGATGACGTTGCCCTGTTCCTTGAGCATCTTGGCCAGGTGCACGCGGTTGCGTTCGCCGCCTGAAAGAGTGCCAACTTTCTTCTGTTGGTCGGTGCCCTGGAAGTTAAAAGCGCTCACATAAGCGCGTGAATTCTTCTTGACGCCACCCAGCATAATGTTCTCTTCACCGCCGGTGATCTCTTCCCAAACCGTTTTCTCGGGGTCGAGTGCGGCGCGGCTCTGATCCACGTAGGTCAGTTTGACCGTCTGTCCAATCTCCACGCTGCCGCTGTCGGGAGTCTCCTGGTTGGTGATCATGCGCAGCATGGTGGTCTTGCCGGCGCCGTTTGGGCCGATGACCCCCACGATGCTGCCTGCCGGGATACTGAGGTTCATGTGATCCAGCAGCAGATGGTCACCATAGCCTTTGGTGACATCGGTAAATTCGATCACTTTGCCGCCCAAACGGGGTCCGGGTGGAATATAGATCTCGAGATTTTCACGGCGGTCTTCAGCTTCTTGGGAGAGCAGGTTTTCATAAGCCGTGTAACGTGCCTTGCCTTTGGACTGGCGCGCCTTGGGCGACATGCGGATCCACTCCAGCTCGCGTTCGAGTGTCTTGATGCGTTTGCCTTCAGACTTCTCTTCACGGCGCAGTCGTTCTTCTTTTTGTTGAAGCCAGGAAGAATAATTTCCCTCCCAGGGGATGCCATAGCCTTTATCCAATTCAAGGATCCAGCCAGCCACGTTATCCAAAAAATAGCGGTCATGGGTCACCGCAATGACGGTACCCTTGTATTGCTGCAAGTGTTTTTCCAACCAGGCAACGGATTCGGCATCCAGGTGGTTGGTAGGTTCATCCAGCAGCAGAATATCCGGTTCGGTCAGCAGCAGACGGGTCAGCGCCACACGGCGGCGTTCACCGCCCGAGAGGTTCTTAACCGGTGCCACGCCTGGCGGGCAGCGAAGGGCATCCATGGCCAGATCGAGGCGGCTTTGCAGCGTCCATCCGTCGTGCTTTTCGATCTCTTCCTGCAGTTTGGCCTGTTCTGCCAGCAGTGCATCAAAATCGGCATCCGGTTCGGCGAAAAGATTATTCACTTCATCGTAGCGTTTCATCACGTCCACCAGCGGCTGCACTGCTTCTTCCACCACCTGTTGGACTGTCTTGTTATCATCCAGAACCGGTTCCTGTTCGAGCATGCCGATAGAGTAACCGGGTGAGAAGACCATTTCACCTGTATACCCGTCGTCCTTGCCAGCAATAATCTTGAGCAGGCTGGATTTACCAGCACCATTTAAACCCAGTACACCGATCTTGGCGCCATAATAGAAACCCAACGAAATATCCCGCAGTACCTGCTTGTTATTGGGTTGGTAAACCCGGCCAACCTTGACCAATGAAAAAATGACTTGTTTATCGCTCATTCGACACCTAAACCGCCTT
>DAIEPS010000143.1 GCA_027348305.1 Anaerolineaceae bacterium
GTTCTTCTAACTTATATTTCGTCATTAAAACTGCACCCCTTTCTGTTGGTGGTGTCCAACTTTTGGGGTGCAGTTCATGTTATGCATTTCGGCTCTTTTTTTTTACACTCTCCCATGGTAAATTCTAAGGATAGCCGGTAAACTTATGCGGTTATAGATTTGCCCGGGAGGAACAATGGCAGAGGGAAACACACCACGAATCTTAATTCTGATACCGGCATACAACGAGGCCGAAAGAGTTGCTGCAGTCATCAAAGCCAGTAAGGCATACGGGCCGGTGCTGGTGGTGGATGACGGTTCAAAAGACCAAACATCTGAAGTGTCGAAATCTGCCGGGGCCGAAGTCGTCCGTCAGGAACCGAACCAGGGAAAAGGCGCGGCGCTTGTACGCGGGTTCAAATATGGTTTGGAGCATGGGTATGATGCGGTCATCACCCTTGATGCGGACGGCCAGCACGATCCTTCAGAAATCCCTCTCTTTTTTCAAGATTTTATTTCCAACGCTAGTGACTTGATCATCGGTCGACGTGATTTTTCAAAGATGCCCTTTCCGCGCAACATTACGAATCGCATCGGCACCTGGTCGTTTTCTGACGCGATACAGCAATATATCCCCGACAATCAATCCGGGTACCGGCTGCATTCAAGGCGGCTACTGCAAGAAGCGTTGACCAGCAGCGAACACGGGTTCGAGTTTGAAGTTGAGATCATATTAAGGTGTGTACTTAAGGGATACAAAATCTCATGGATTCCCATAAAAACCATTTATAATGCCAGGCAAAACAGCAAGATTAGCCCCTTGCGGCACGCGTGGAAATTCTACCGCCTGGTTTATCGGGCACGTAAAATCATTCGTTCTCACAAAAAAAATATCTGATGATACTATTCAGGCGGCATTTTTTGGAGGTTGCATTAACGCTGTTCATCCTGTACGATAATTAGAGGGATAAAACATGACCAAAGATTCAACAAGACAAATTGGGGTGGTTTGTGCCACGATCGTAATGATTGTCATCAATACGCTTGGTGATTTGATCCCATTTAATGGGATCACTTCAAGGGAAGTTGGTGATCAATTAGAAGTTTATTTTTCACCGTCCAACTATACCTACTCTATTTGGGTATTAATTATTGCGGGATTGATCGCTTATTCCATCTTTCAAGCACTCCCATCCCAAAAAGAAGATCCATTCTTGCGGAAAATAGGATGGCTCTATGTGGCAAGCTGCGTGGTGAATTCAGGTTGGATGGTTTTTTGGCATTATAAAAATTTTTTCCTGACTCTCGTTGTAATATTTATCTTGATGATATCCCTCATCGTGATCTACCGACAATTAAATATTGGAAAAGAAAAAGTTAGGCCGGGAATGCGATTTTTTGTGCATTTGCCTTTTTCGATCTATTTAGGATGGATCACGCTAACCATGTTTGGGAACATTACCTATTTCTTGCACTCAATTGGCTGGGATGGATTGGGACTTGATCAAAGAATTTGGGCGGTGGCGCTCATTGTCCTCAGCGTAGTCATGGCAGAGCTTATTGCGTTTAACCGTCAGGATCTGGCTTTTTTAGCCGTCTTTATTTGGACTTTTGCAGGTATCGCTCAAGCACAATATGGAATTTCACCCGTTTTTGAAGCAGCATGTGCAGCAATAATATTTATTCTCATTATTGCCATTGTTACCATTATTGTCAGGCCAAGATTAAGAAAGAGTTCATAAAAAAGTGAAACGCAGAATGATGCCGTAAATTATTTCTGCTGATTGATATGTAGCGCACTCATGTTACAATACTTTTTGAATCGGTTTCAATCTTACAAACCTTAATTACATTGGATCGTGACAGGTGGGGAACCGGCACGAACGGGCTACCTGAACGCAAATAGTTCAAAAAAGCCTCGAGATAGAGGTTATTCCTCGTCCCATTAAAAGGGATATTTGTAAACCGATCAATTGAATCATTCTTTATTGCAAGGGAGCGGAAAAATGAAAAACAACAAAAATACAATCGATGAATTCATGCAGTTAAAATCCTTGGCTGTGGTGGGTGTTTCTCGCAACAAGGATAAATTCGGAACGGCAATTTACCGCGAGATGAAAGCCAAAGGTTACAAGGTGCTGGCCGTGAACCCCAAGTTGGACATGGTGGAAGGCGACCGCTGCTATGCAGGACTGGGAGCATTACCTGAGATCCCTGAAGGCGTGGTCATCTGTATCGCACCAGCCGAAACCATCGCGGTGATCGAAGAAGCCGCCCGCCTGGGCATCAAATATGTCTGGCTTCAGCAGGGTGCCAACAGCCCCGAAGGCGAAGCCAAAGCCCAGGAACTGGGCCTGAAACTGGTCAGCGGAGAGTGCATTTTCATGTTCGCCGCCCCGGTGGAGTCCATCCACAAGTTCCACCGCTTTGTGTGGAAGTTGTTCGGCAAGCTGCCGAAAGCGGCGTAGGGTCATCACATGATATAACGCAATCCCCCGCGGTGTAAACCGCGGGGGATTAGTTCGTAAAAGGATCGGAAATCTGTTTCTGGATTTCCGATCCTTGTAATAATCAATTTTTTACAATACTCATTGTTTGAAAAAAAGATTGTGCTATGTCGCTTTACATTGACGTGATTATTGCAAGGTTCCGATGTCTGGAAAAAGACATCGGAACCTGATTTGAAAATCCTTGTGGTTTATATAATCCGCGGGGGATTTGTTTGTAAAAGGATCGGAAATCTTTTTTGGATTTCCGATCCTTGCATTTCACAAGTAGGGGCGTATAGCCATACGCCCCTACCGTTTTAACTGAGCTGCGCTTTCAATTTCTCGTACGATTCTTTATATTCTGCGAGCTTGGCGCGTTCCTTATCCACCACGGCGGCGGGAGCTTTGTTGGCAAAATCGCTGCCCAGAAGGGCTTCGAGCCGTTCAATGTGGGTTGTCACTAGAACCAGTTCTGCGGCTAAACGGTCCTTATCCTCGGCGGATTCGGGCACCGGGATGTAAATGGCGCTTCCGGCGGAAACCGTGGAGGTCCACCCCGCGGGGGCTTCTGCCAGATTCTTGAGGATCTCAAGTTCGCCCGGGATGAACATGCCCAGCGCGGTGATGACCTCTTTCTCCTGGCTGAAGAGGGCGCAATAGTCCTGGTTGACGATCTTGCCGGGTGTCTTCACGTTGGGCTGGATCTTCTTTTCAGCGCGCAGGTTGCGGGTGGCGCGGATCACTTCCTGGATGGCAGCGAATTGGGTCATCTTGTCTTCTTCCCAGCCTTCCACTTTTTCGCCTTCAGGCCAATTGGCCACGATCAGCGCGGATTCCCAGTCGGATCTCTGGTCAAAGGGTTTGAAACCGGTCTCGAGGGCAGTCTTTTTGAGGGCCTGCCAGAGTTCCTCGGTTACAAAGGGGGTGAAGGGGTGCAGCAGGCGCAGGGAGGCATCCATGACGCGAACCAGGGTATTTGCAGTGTAATAAGTCGCGGTCGCCGCCTTCGGCCAACTGCAGCTTAGCGATCTCGATGTACCAATCGGCGAATTCGCTCCAGAAGAATTCATAGATCTGGCGGCCGGCTTCGCCATATTGATAATTCTCAAACAGGCGCTCAGAGTCATTCAAGAGTGTCTTCAACCGCGCCCAGATCCACGAATCGGCCAGCGTCCATTCAGGCTTGACCTGGGCGGACTGCGGCGCTTTTTCAAGGTTGCTGATCACGAAACGGCAGGCGTTCCAGATTTTGTTGGCGAAATTGCGGTTGGCTTCGACCTTCTTGATGCTCAGGTTGGTGTCGTTGCCGGGGGTGGAACCCACGAGCAGGGTGAAGCGCAGCGCATCCGTGCCGAAGTCATCCATGACCACCAGCGGATCGACCACGTTGCCTTTGGTCTTGCTCATCTTCTGGCCTTTTTCATCCAGGATCAAGCCGTGCAGGTAGACGGTGTGGAAGGGTTCCACATCTGTGAATTCGAGGCCGAACATCATCATACGCGCCACCCAGAAGAAGAGGATGTCCGCGCCGGTTTCCATCACCGCGGTGGGGTAGAAGTATTTCAGTTCAGGGGTTTGTTCAGGCCAGCCGAGAGTTGAGAAAGGCCACAAGCCCGAGGAGAACCAGGTATCCAGTACATCCTCATCCTGGTGGATATTGTGACTGTGGCATTTGGAGCATTCGGTCGGGTCTTCGCGGCTCACAATGATGGCGTTGCAGTCGTCGCAGTACCATACAGGGATGCGATGCCCCCACCACAACTGGCGGCTGATGCACCAGTCGCGGATGTTCTCAAGCCAGTTGTAATACACTTTGGTAAAGCGCTCGGGCACGATCTTGGTACGGCCTTCTTTGACGGAAGCTAAAGCCCGGTCCGCCAGAGGTTGGATCTTCACAAACCATTGGGTCGAGATCATCGGTTCCACGATCTCGCCGCCGCGCTGCGAACGCGGCACGTTGAGGGTGTAAGGCTGTTCCTTGATCACCAGGTCAACCGCGCGCATATCTTCCCAGAGTTTTTTGCGGCATTCAATGCGGTCCATGCCGGCATATTGGGCGCCGTTCTCGTTGATGCTGGCATCCTTGTTGAGGATGTTGATCATCTCGAGATTGTGGTTCTGGCCGATGGTGTAATCGTTAGGGTCGTGGGCAGGGGTAATCTTGAGCGCACCGGTGCCAAAGGCGCGGTCGACATATTCATCTGCGATCACGGGGATGCGCCGCCCCAGGATGGGCACCAGCACGTCCTTACCGACGTACTTATGGTAGCGTTCGTCCTCGGGGTGGACGGCCACGGCCGTATCGCCAAGTATGGTTTCGGGGCGGGTGGTGGCTACGGGGATGAATTCGCCGGGCAGGTCAGCCAGCATGTATTTGAAGTAATACAAGAAACCGGGTTCCTCTGAATATTCCACTTCGAGGTCTGAGACAGCCGTGCGCAGCGCGGGAGACCAGTTGATCATGCGCGGTCCGCGGTAGATCAGGCCTTTCTCGTAGAGGCGCACGAAAGCTTCACGCACGGCCTTGGAAAGGCCTTCATCCATGGTGAAACGTTCCTTGTCCCAGTCGCAAGAGGCGCCCAGACGGCGGATCTGGTGGGTGATGCGGCTGCCGTATTTTTCTTTCCACTCCCAGATTTTTTCAAGGAATTTTTCTTTGACTAGGTCGTGCCGGCTGATGCCTTGTTTTTTTAAATCTTTCTCAACCACGTTTTGGGTGGCTATGCCTGCGTGGTCCGTG
>DAIEPS010000144.1 GCA_027348305.1 Anaerolineaceae bacterium
ATTTGCAGGTCTTTTGCCTGGCTGATGAAATTCGCACAAATGCTGGTGACCGTTTCATTCCAGTTTTTCTGCGTCCGGGGTTCGGAGTGCAGGTCGATGGAGGGGTCGACATACTTCTCAGCCAATTCGGGGTGCTCACGCAGGTAGGCTGCTGCTGCAGCTTCGATCATGCGCGATGTTTCGTTCTCATCCAGGATCGTGAATTGTTCAGAGAGCCCGGCCAGGTCAGGTCTTTCGCGGACGATGTCATGCGCCAGTCCGTGCAGTGTGCGTACCCGGTAGCCCATGTTTTCGAGCAGACCGGCTTCTTTGACGAAACCTGAAATGCGGGTGGAGAAATTATCCACGGCTGAATTGACCAGGGTCACTATCAAGATTTCCTGGTCATCGTAAATGCAACCGCTCGTGATCAACTGGGCAGCGAGTGCCGAAAGGGTGGCGGTCTTGCCGCTGCCCGGTACGGCGGCCACACCCATCATTCCGCTCTGGTACCTGAGAATTTCAGCCTGCATTGGGCGAGGTTTAAACATGTTTCACCCCAGCGGTGGATTGAAGTTTTCGCAAGATGGTTTGCACGGCCATGATCAGCGCGCCGCGCTCTTCATTGCCTTGTTCATTGACACCCAGCGTACACATGAAAATATGCTCCCGGCAGCGGCGGATCAGTCCGTCCATGATGCGGATGAGGGACTGCTGGTTGGTTGCGTTTTCGTGCATGTCTGACCACAACTTTCCGCTTTGCCAGTTGCGGTTGAGCACGTAGGGATGGGTGAGCGGTTGATCCAGCCGCGTCCACCAGCCTTGAGAGCCGATATCCAGCCAGAATTGAAAGCGCACGGGCCGGTTGTTCATCAGGTAAGAGAAAGCAGGTGAAACCAGCACAGACCCTGAACGGGTCTTGGCCGCCCAGTCCCCCATGTATTGAGCGGAGAGGATGCCCGTTTCAACCAGCTTGATATATTCCTTGTTAAGTTCAGGGGTTTTCTGGGTGGACTCAACCGTCATCACCTGCCTGAACTTGCGGGCAGATTCCACCAGCCGGCTGACCGCCGCCGCGGAATCGTAATTTTGGTGAAATTTGAACCCCGGCTGCGAAAGCTGTTCTCCAAACAAGCGGCTGATGAAGATATCCAGTTCAAGCGATTCGTCACGGGCATTTTCTTCAAGCCACAGTCTAAGCTTTTCAAAACGCTCACCCACCAGGTAAGTAATGCGCTGCTGCATCTCTTTCTTGATGGGGTCAAACGAGCGCAGCGCGCCGGTGGATTGCGTAAATAAAACCTGCGTGATCAAATCCGCGCGGATATAATCGCAGTCTTCGATCAGCAACAGCATGGCATTGCGCACTTCGTCTTTGACCGGTTTCAAACCCCAGGTCGGAAAGGCCAGTTTGACCAGGGTGAGCACTGCCTTGATGGCAGGTTCGTCGCGCAATCCCCTTGAAGGGCGGAAGGTGCTCATGCTCAAACCGGCATCCGAAAAGCGGGTATTGATCGAATAGCGCAGCGAATCACTCAAAAAGGGCGTCAGCACCACGATCTCTTCAGGCGGCACCCCCTGATTCTGGATCAGATCCTTCACCTGCGCGGTGATCCAATCCAGTCCCTGCGGATAGAAGCGGAAGGGATGGATCGAAAATGCATTCAGCAACGACGCTGAGATTTTTTCTTCAATTTTATGGTAAATCAGGCTGGTGGTTAATGCACTTTCAAGCTGTTCCAGTTCAGGTGATTTCACCAGGGAGTCTGAAAGATCGATCGACAATTCGCACTGTGCCCCCAGATGACTGGCTGAGACAGGGTCCGCGCCCATAAAAGAGCGGAATCCGCCTTGCTCGTCCTTTATGATCAATGCGGATTCAAAATCCGGCAGCCACGATTCGATGATGTCGTGCGCCACCGGGTAGTCTTCTTCGGTATTGTCATAGATCAGATGGCGGTAAGTGGAGGTGAGGTATTGCCTGCACAGCAGTGAAGGCCATAAATGGTTAACGAATACTTCCAACTGAAGTGAAAAATCGAGCAGGTTTTGCTGCAAACACAACTCTCTGAAGCGTAAGGCGCATTCCTGGGCTTGTTCGTAGATGATGGCTTGCGAGGGTTTGCCAGCCCAGGCGCCGATCAGGCGTGATGAGATCTCTTCAGGGTCGAAACCCACGACCGCGGATTTATTGAGGTTGTCGAGGATCTGGCTGTAAAGGCGGTTGGGATCCACTGTGACGCTCTCAAAGTAGCCGAGCTGCAGCAGAGGTTCAACAAGGTTCGCCAGGTAGTATTGGGCGGTTTCAAGCGTCAGAAAGCGGGGAGGATTTTGCGGCGCGGCAAAACCAGCATCTTTGGCCACCAGCGGCCAGAAGAGCGAGAGCATGCGCTGCGCCAAACCGCCGATGGTGAGGATGGCCGGTTCGCCCCCTGCGATGAACTGCGGGGAGCGGATCACATCTTTGAACGGTTCAGCCAGGCTGCGCTGCGGCACAAGGATCAAAATGGATTCAGCAGGGATGCCTGCATCGATCAGGGTCTGCATGCGCTGGACCGCAGCGGTGGTTTTTCCGCTGCCTGCAGGACCGTGCAAAAATACCCGTGATTGAACGGGTAATTCTGCGATCTGCTGCTGTTTTGTTGCCAGGTTGAGTTCCGTCAAAAGAATTGCCCTTCGTTGGCTAATAAGGCTGCCCGGCCATGCTGTGCAGCACCGCGCGGGTCAGCAATGAGTCCGCGGTGGAGCGGTGCGCATTCGGCAGCGCGATCTTAAAAGCCGCCCCGGCTTCTTCAAGTTTGAAATATTTCATCGATCCCCTGACGGGATTCCATACGCCGCGGTAATCAGAATACAGCGGCAGCACGTCCACCACCTTAAAGTTTTCGCGCCACGGGAATTTATACACGCTATGGGATTGCTGCATCATGCGCATGTCAAAAGGTGCGTTATAGGCCGCGATGGTTCGTCCATACAAATAGTTGCGGATGGTTGGCCATTGAACCAGCCAATTCTGCGCAGAGGCTACCAATGCATTCGTGATTCCGTGGATGCGCGACGCTTCGGCCGGGATGGGTTTGGAGGGTTTGACCAGTGACGAGAACAAGACGCTGCCGTCGAAATCCACGATGGATATCTCGACGATCTCATCCGTCCGTTCAAGCCCCGTGGTTTCTGTGTCGATGTAGACCGGTTTTTCGGCGATCCAGCGGGCTGCAGTCTGGATGGCGTTTTCTTTGAGAGGTTCGATGGCGGGGATCATAAGTATTCCGGGTGTCCTATTGATCCCATTCCAACAATTCCTGAAGTTCCACGGTGAAATTGGGGTTTCCGCGTGCAGAAATATACGCGCCGCCGTGCCCCGGGGTGGTGATGGTGCCATCGGTGAATTCTTTTACTTTTACCCCATTAATATAGATCTTGAAGGAATCATTGATCAGCATGTCTCCCAGGCGGTTAACCTGGCCGCTGCCGGTTTTTATGTTGGTGTCAGGCGTCCAACTGATCATGTTGGTTCCATTTCCCGCATCATCGATACGGTCGACGATATAACTTCCATCGCAAGAAAGGCCCACAAAATATCCAAGGGTGCTCGAATAAGTGGGAACCCGCATTGCCAGGCCGTAATTGTCACGTTCTGAACAGGTGATAACGTTGAAGGTTCCTTCGAGGTAGAAATTGGTGGGGGTGGGTGCCGAAAGCCGCCAGCGTTTGCCGCCGTTAATGGTTTTACTGGCAAAAGTGATGCCGCCCACCTCGTGAGAGATGCGGATGGATTCATCTTCGTAGGGGCTGCCCGCCAGCCCGAAGGGGTTGCCGCTGCTGGCCGCGTTGAAAGTGAAGTCAGGGGTGCCAAGTGTCAGCTTGGGGTCGCTGGGATTAATGGTGGCGGTGGGGGTGGTGGTGGCTGTCGCGGTGGGTTCCGGTGTGGCAGTATCGAGCGCCACGGTCGGCAGTGATGCAGTGGGTTGAACCGCGGCCGCGGAGGTTTGTGATGCCGCCATCGTGCCGGCCACGCGCGTGGCGATGATATCCACGGAGGGGGTGGCTTTTGAGGTTGGCAGATTGCATGAGGTCAAAACAAAGACCAGGATTATTGTGATAAAGAGTATTTTTCGCATATTTCCTCTCATTTCTTTGGTTTATTATAGCTTTTCATGAATAACTTCACAAATAATTAAGCATCGGCCAGGATGTAATAATTTTCATGAAAAAAGTGCTTCAGGTATAATTCATTGTATCGATATGAAAACCAATGTTATCCAACTTGAAGTGCATGATGATGTCATCTCAATTAAAGACAAGATGGCCTGGCAATCGTGTCAACGCATGATCCTGGTTTGGCCAAAACAAGGCAGAGTTCTACACAATGAACTTGAACTGGTGCTGCTCAATCGCGAAGCCAGATCGCTTGGCGCGGAATTGGCGCTGGTAACGCATCATCCTGTGGTACGCGAATGGGCGCTTGATTCCAACCTGCCGTTGTTTGCTTCAATTTCCGCGGCCGAAAAAACGGTGTGGAAACCCGACGCAAGGGGCAGCCTTGCCAAAAAGGTCCCAAGGGGTGTGCAGGCAATCAGAGACACACGCGATAAACTTCCTCAGCAGGCTTCATCGAAGCCGGCCAACTATCTCATCAGCGGATTGTCCATCCTCATCAGCGTTGCGGCTCTTCTCGCATTGATCGTGGTGATCTTGCCGCAGGCAACGGTGACCTACTATCCGGTTACCTCGCAGCAATCCGTTGAGGTGCGCTTCAAGGCATCAGAGGTATTCTCTGGTATCAACCCATCGGGTAACATCCCCGAAAAACCGATGTTTGTAGAAGTCAGCGGTGAAAAATCCATGCCCAGCAGCGGCAGGGTATCCATCCCGACCACTAAAGCGGCAGGGAAGGTGGTTTTCATCAATCTGACCAATGCCGCCGTAACCTTGCCGGCTGGGACTCTGCTGCTGGCTGGAGACGAAAACCTGGTCAGTTTTAACCTGGTTGAAACTGTTGTTGTGCCATCAG
>DAIEPS010000145.1 GCA_027348305.1 Anaerolineaceae bacterium
ATCTAAGCTGACGAGTGTAAAGACGCCCGATCGGGCGTCTCTACAGTTGGGTTGATAATAACTATTCCATGGATATGGTTTGGCATAATCACAAATTCATCTTGTGCCAGTTCAATATTTGGACGAAGTTCTTGTGTCTTGAACCATTCTTCTCTGACAATCCTGCCAAACTCATTCAGATGCATCACCCCATCGATTACACTTCCAAACAAATGTTCCCAGTGATGGGTTACAACCGTGATGAAATACACCCCCTCCGATGAATAATCTTAGCCTTCATAACGGATTGAACGCCGTTTCGGTAGATCTTTATTGTTTGGCGCACTGATCATATATGGTCTATAACCCGTGTGGGTTCGAGCCTCCACAGAGGTTTGAACTCTGGAATTCACTTGCATCAACAGTGTATCGAAGGGGACATTCCCTTGAATGGTTTATACGTTTTCCCCAGTTGTGCAACAATAAAGAGCACCACTGCGATCTCAAACGCCAGGTCACCCAAGGATATTTCAAGCCACATGTCATTGAATTCGCTGGTGCTGTTGAATTTATGTTTTTCTTCCACGAATTTTGTCAGTTCCTCCGATAGGTTGGAGAGGTCGATCCTGACTGTGCGTGATTCCGCGGCGCTTTTGTGCGCGTGGATCAATCCGCAGTCTGAACTTTGATGAATCATTATGTGAGGGTTTGGATAATTAAAATAGACATTGATCATTTTTCCTCCAATTGCATTGATTCAGCAAGTTAATTGAGTTGTGTATTTTCATTCTACAACTTTTACAGTCACTCTTGCCAGAGGGTTTATAATGAGCGATAGAATAAAAATTCTAAGTTTGGCTCCCAAACCCTGAACTTTTTTGGAGTACTCCATGCCCTTTTTAAAAAGTATCCGCTCAATCCCTGAATGTGTCGATAGATCCAAATTCCCGTTTTCGATCCCCATCCTCTCTCACGGACTGGATCTTGAGTTTTCAAAGAATGTCACTTTTTTTGTCGGAGAAAACGGTTCAGGAAAATCAACCATCCTTGAAGCGATCGCCGAAGGCTGCGGATTCAATCACTCAGGCGGAAACCGCAATCACAGCTATGCAAGTTCTGATTCAGGTTCATCGCTTGCGTCAGCCCTGCATTTTTCATGGATGCCCAAGGTGACCAATGGTTTTTTCATGCGCGCCGAAAGTTTCTACAATTTCGCCACTTACATTGATGAATTGGCAGAGGACGATTCCTCCATACTTCAAGCTTACGGGGGCAAATCCTTGCACCACCAATCCCACGGCGAATCTTTCCTGGCGCTCTTCACCAATCACTTCAGCAGGGGCATCTATGTTCTCGACGAACCTGAAGCGGCTCTTTCACCAAACCGCCAATTGGCTTTCCTGGCGTTGATCCATGAGCTTGAATCCTCAGGTAAAGCCCAATTCATCATTGCCTCGCATTCCCCCATGCTTCTGAGTTACCCCGATGCCGTCATCTTCAGCCTGGATGGTGAACAGATCACCGAAGTGTCCGTCCAGGAGACGGAACACTACCGCATCACCAAAGATTTCTTGGATAACCCTGATCGTTTCTTCCGCCATTTGTTTGCGGAGTGATTTTTACCAAAACACTTGACAGGTGGGTTTATAATTAAATAATAGAATAAAAATTCTAAATATCGTCTCTGATCGTTAAAAATTGTTCAGAATTTCACTCTGAATCATTTTACATCTGCCCGAGCGAAGCGAAGCGTAGTCGAATTGTTTTTGATTGTTTTTTTGAAATCGACTAGGCTATTGAAAAAATAATTCAGTTATTATAGGCCAGTAGACTACCGTTTTTTTTGTGAAATGCTTTTACATCCAAGCGTTTACATGGTCGATTTCGACCAGTTTACAATGGTTACAGATTTCTCATTTAAACCTAAGGTCTTGTTTTGGGAAATGACAAGGCATTTGTGCATAAATTCAAATATTCGAGTTAAACCAAAATGTTACATATTATTGATTCAAAAATTTTCACAAAGCTGATAACTCGTTCATTTGGAGAAGATCACCCCTTAAAGACATTCGTTTTCTTCGTTTTCGAAATTTTCTTGATACGAATACGAATCCCTGGTCTTGCCCAAGGGTTTTCCTGATTACTGATTACTGATTACTGATTACTGATTACTGATTACTGATTACAAGGTTTTCCTATTCACCAATCACCAATCCCTAATCACTGCTTTAACAACTATAATTACAGGTTGCCGTGTGGTACAATATCGGTATAGAAAATAAATTCTAATGGACATAAAATGACTCAAAACTCAATCCGTGTCGTGGGCGCTCGTGCCCACAACCTCAAGAATATCACCGTCGAAATTCCCCGCGATAAGCTGGTGGTCATCACCGGTCTTTCCGGCTCTGGCAAAAGTTCCCTGGCTTTTGATACCATCTTTGCCGAAGGGCAGCGCCGTTACGTGGAGTCCCTTTCTTCCTATGCCCGGCAATTCCTCGGACAGATGGAAAAACCTGATGTGGACTATATCGACGGGCTTTCACCAGCCGTCTCGATCGACCAGAAAGCCACTTCCCATAATCCTCGCTCCACGGTGGGCACGGTTACCGAGATCTACGATTACCTGCGTTTGCTCTTCGCGCGCATCGGCGTGCCGCACTGCCCGATCTGTGGCAAAGTCGTGGTCAAGCAGTCCGCCCAGGAAGTGGTGGATCGCATCGAAGCCCTGCCGGAAGGCACCAAACTGCTGATCCTGGCGCCGGTGGTGCGTGCACGCAAGGGCACCTACCAGGCTGTCTTTGATGAAGTCCGCAAGGCGGGTTTCGTCCGCGTCAGGGTGGATGGCACGGTTTACAACCTGGATGAAGAAGTCACCCTCGACCGCTACAAGATCCACACCATTGAAGCTGTGGTCGACCGTCTGGTTGTCTCGCATGCCGAGGATTCTGAAGAGGCGCGCACTTTCCGTTCACGTTTGACCGACTCGGTTGAAACCGGTCTTAAAGTTGGCGAAGGTTATCTGACGGTTCAAAATGTTTCGGCTGAACCGCCTGAGGACCTATTCTATTCCGAACATCTGGCCTGCCCCGAACACGGCATTAGCATCCCAGAGATTGAGCCGCGTACCTTTTCATTTAATACACCGCACGGCGCATGCCCTGATTGTCAGGGTCTTGGCAGCCGCCTTGAAATTGACCCGGATCTTCTTTTGCCGGATATGGAACGATCTTTCAATGAGGGCGCCATCGTCGCGCTTGAGTGGAACGGTCCGCGCGAGCAGGGCGGATACTACTGGCAGATGGTCGAAGCCGTCGCCAAGGAATACAAGATCGACCTGGATGCACCCGTCAACACCATCAGCCAGGAGAATATAAACCGCATCCTATACGGCACCGGCAATGAGCAGCTCACCATCACCATGGATGGACGTAACGACCGTAAGACCACCTTCCAGACCAACTTTGAGGGCATCATCCCGAACCTTGAAAGGCGCTACCGCGAGACACAATCGGAATACATCCGCAACAAGATCTCCGAGTTCATGAGCGACCGTCCCTGCCCAACCTGCAAGGGCGAACGTCTGCGCCCTGAAGCACTGGCCGTAACTATCCAGGACGCCAACATTGTTGAAGTCACACGCTGGCCGGTCAACCGCACTTTGGAATTCACCCAGGCACTTGCCAAACCCGGCATGTTAAGCGGACGCGACACGGCGATTGCTGAACGCATCTTGAAAGAGATCATTGCCCGCCTTGGTTTCTTGGTTAACGTTGGACTCGATTACCTGACGCTAAGCCGTTCAGCCGGTTCATTATCCGGCGGCGAAGCGCAGCGCATCCGCCTGGCGACGCAGATCGGCTCGCGCTTGATGGGCGTCTTATATGTTTTGGATGAACCTTCCATTGGCCTGCATCCGCGAGACAATGACAAACTGTTGGATACGCTCAAGCACCTGCGCGACCAGGGCAACACCGTGCTGGTGGTGGAACATGACGAAGAAACCATCCGCGCCGCAGATTGGATCCTTGACCTTGGTCCCGGTGCCGGCATTCACGGTGGTGAAGTTGTGGCTGAAGGCACCGTTGAAGATATCCTGGCCAACCACAAAAGTTTAACGGGTGATTATCTTTCGGGCCGCAAGCAGGTGCCCATGCCCAAGAAACTTCATCCGCGGAATGGAAAGAAGCTGAAGATCATTGGTGCACGTGAGAACAACCTCAAGAATCTCACCGTTGAAATCCCTCTTGGTCAGTTTGTGTGCATTACAGGTGTGTCTGGCTCCGGCAAGTCCACGTTGATGGTGGATATCCTCTACAACACTTTGGCGCGCGAACTGAACCGCGCCCATACCCAGGCGGGAGCCTTTGATAAGATCGAAGGCCTCGAATACCTGGATAAAGTGATCAACATTGACCAATCACCAATCGGACGCACCCCGCGCTCCAACCCGGGCACTTATACCGGCATGTTCGACGAAATGCGCACCCTGTTTGCTGGGCTGCCCGAGAGCAAGATGCGCGGATACAAATCCGGCCGCTTCTCGTTCAACGTCCATGGTGGGCGCTGTGAAGCCTGCCAGGGCCAGGGGCAGTTGCGCATCGAAATGCAGTTCCTGCCAGACATTTACGTCCCCTGTGATGTGTGTCACGGGGCGCGCTTCAACCGAGAGACACTCCAGGTCAAATTTAAGGGCATGTCCATCGCGGATATCCTCGACACCACCATTGAAAACGGCCTCGAAATGTTCGCCAACATCCCGGCCATCTACAACAAACTTAAAACCCTGCAGGAAGTTGGGCTGGGCTACGTCAAGATCGGTCAGCCTGCCACCACTCTTTCAGGCGGAGAGGCGCAGCGCGTCAAGCTGGCTAAAGAACTCAGCCGCCGCGCCACGGGCCGCACACTCTATGTGTTGGATGAACCGTCCGTGGGGCTGCATGCCGCGGATGTGCACATGCTGATCGAGGTGCTCCA
>DAIEPS010000146.1 GCA_027348305.1 Anaerolineaceae bacterium
TTCTCGGTGCGTTCACCGGTGCCCTGGTAGGTGGAATTTTGGCTTTATTGTTTACTCCTCTCAAAGGGACGGAAGTACGCAACCGCCTTGGTAGCTCATTTGTCCATGTTCAGAATGAAGTAAAAACAGCGGCTCAAACCCGCATGACCGAACTGAACCAACAATTAGCTAAACTGCAGAATAAAGTGAGTGAATAACGTCTTCTTGTTAACGGCAACCTTGACAAGGAACCCCTCTCGCTACTTTGTAGCTCGCCCTCAAAAAGCGAGGGACATTTGGGGCGCGACAACCGCGACCTTGTCACTGATGAACTAAACGAATTCAATATAGCAAAAAGCCAGTTCATTATCTGAACTGGCTTTTTCATTTTACTCTGTAAGGGTTATCGTGTATTGTGCTAGCTGGCGTGTATAGCGTGACGAACCACTTACCACCAGAATGGGATCCTCACCGAAACAATTCGGGTCCAGCATGAGATCCAACTCTTCACCGGCTGCAACCGAATATTTCTGGATGGGGCTGCCGCCATCGGATGTGATTATGGAGACCAGGAAGGTCTGCGGGATCGCATTTTGAATGCGTGAAAAACCCTCCGCCACCCAGCCACCGTCCCCTGATTCAAAAGTCTCTTCATAACCGATTTCAGGGATTTTTATGTTATCAACAGCAAAACCCTCATTGCTCAACGCACCGTCACTGACCATTTCGAATTGCAGCCAAATTTTGGAACCCGCAAACTCAGAAAGAGCTACTGTTTGAGATTCCCAACTGCCCGAAGAACCAGTAAATGTACAGCCCAAATTAGTTCCGATATTATGCGGATTGTTGCAATAATTTATATCAAGAACTCGCCAGGTTTGTCCATCAAGACTGACCAATACGTAGCCATAATCAAAACCCTCTTCAAGGTCATACCATGTATCAAAAGACATGGTGATATCACCTGAAAAACCACTCAGATCAAATTCACGGGTTAAAGTGGTGTCAACCGAGTCACCCCTGTTGGACCACATGAAATTGGATTGGTTTTCGCCGTTATCTGGCAGGATGTTAATAGTGGGGTTTCCAGAGAACTGAAGTTTAACTGGGTTATTGCACGCGATTTGCAGGTAATCAGTGCCAAATTGGTGAACCGTGTCTGTGAAGGATGATCCGTCGCATTCGTTCAACCATGAAGATTTTGACACTAACGGAACATCAAGATATTGAGAATAGAAGTACCTGCCGTTCTCAATGGATTGATTGTTAATATAATTTGTTATCGTCCAATCCTGGAAGAAAGCATCCGCTGTGAGCAGGCTGCCGGTGGCCGGGTCCAATACCTGGTCCGTTTGGAAAACATTATCCAGGCTGTCAAATCCATTGAGAGTGTTCGTCGCCCAGTCGTGTGTAATGTTCTCTCCAAAACGACCGTAGAAATAGGTGGTAAACATATAACTGGCCCCGTAGTTGAGATCATTAAGGTCAGGGTCAGACGACCAGTCATTGAGTTGAAAATCAGGATCAAGCGTGAAGTAATAGTCAAAACCACCGGCATCGTAACCGTTAACCAGGGTCGCCAATTCAGAAAAACCTTCATTCAACCAGAGCTCTTCATCTGGATCGCGGTATCCCTGGATCACATGCTGAAGTTCATGTGCCATGGTGCTGAGGGTATAAGGATCTGTGAGGAGCTGCCCATCGGCATTGATCAAAAACATTTCATGCGCATTGGAGTACTTATACACTTCGGGTAAAACATAATCCCCTGAGGCAGCGTATCCGGCCAGCGATTCACCCAGTCCCTTTGCATAGAGGATGAACAGGTGCGGGTCATTGTCCACGCCGGGGATCCATTCTGTGCCAAACAAGGCGTGATCCGTAGGATAGATCTCATTGGAAAAGATATCCACAAGAGTTTTGAGATCGTCCTCGTTAATTTCTATATCCGGTTCAGCCCAAAAATAAACAATATCATTGGCATACCTTAAGGTTGCCAACGTTTGAATTTCATTATCGTTCTCATCCAGCTTGTAGAAATACGCCTCGTCACCGATCTGGTATTGCACAGGTGGTGTGGTCAACTGCGTCGGAACCGTTATGCCACCGTGAAGGCGGTCATAGATCTTGTTCAGATCAGCGGTTGGGAGAACGGTATTTTCCAAATTCGATTGTGACTGCAAGGCTGATTGAAGCAAATTCTGATCAACGTTCAAAGGCTGTGTCGATTCCTGTAAGCCGACACTGCACACCGGCGTGGTTGGCATTGCCGGTGTCGCCACTTCTGGAATTAGATTCGGTAAAAGGGGAGTGGACGATGACGAAAGTTTGTCAGAGATGAGGTAAATGGCTGCGCAGAGTCCACTGATGAACAGGCAGCCGACAACAACACCTATCACGATAAAAAGGACGGTTTTTTCGGATTTATCCATTAATTTCCATATCGGATGTTTTTACCCAACGTGAAGCGGCAGCGACCAGCCCCAGTGTGAACCAGTAATAAGGCAGCGCAAAACTATCCACGCTGAACTCTTCGAGGATGAAGGTGATCAGCATAAAGATGCCCATCCAACCGATCGTCTGGCTGAGTTGATCCTTGCGCTTTGACAGATCCCTGGCGGTGAATGCGATCACCACCAAAAAGACCACGAAGAGTGAAAAACCGATGATCCCGGTTTCGGCCAACAGTCGGGTCCACAGGTTTTTAATATTCAAGAGGCCGCTGCTCCACCCTGTCAACTTGTTCACCTCGGGCAATTGCCAGGCATAATCAGGTAGGTACTGCGGAAAATAATAACCTGAGAAACCCACGCCCACTCCTGCAAGCGGATGATCATTGAAAATGTTCCAGCCGGTCTGCCAGTAGATCACGCGTTCACCGAATTGCAGGTTGTCGGCAAATTTCAAGATGGGATTATCCACCTTGGAAGAGAACTCAAACACTTTTTCCATCCGCGGATCAATTTTGCTCAACACGAGAAGACCGCCCAAAAGGATTCCGATATACAAAATAACCATCACCAAACCGGTGACGATTCCAACCAGAACCTGGTTTCGGGCTTTGAGTTTCCTGCCCAGCCACTTTGCGAACTGGATGTTGGCCAGAACAAAGAGGAAAGCCAGCACAAGGGTGAATGCCACCAATCCTCCGCGCGATAAGGTGACAAACAACACCACGAATCCGGCTGCCAGCAGCAGGTTCTCAAAGGTGAATTTCCAGATGCGAAAACCATGAGCACTGAACCTGTTTTTCGTCGCGGCCATCCAGTACATCAGGTAGACCAGGTTCAACTGGTGTGCCAGCCAGGAAGGCTCAGAAGCAAAACCGGTGGCGCGTCCGTCAAACAAAACCGTGGTCGAAAAGAGATGTTGAAAGGCACGCATGCCGTCGGTAAAATCTTTATGGATGAAAGAGACAGCCACCTGAATCAATGACCAAATGATGATCACTAATCCACCCCAATTGACGACCTTCAGGGTTTGCTTGATCTTGTCTGCTGAATTCGGCATGCCGGTGGTGACGATGTAAAAGAGTGCGCCTAGCCCCAGGGTAGCCACACCCTCAAGAGCAGCCTTGACCATGGAGGCATTCTTGTAATCAGGGATATATCTGAGGAATGAAAGCCCGATTGTCAACAACGCGAACAAGAAAAAAAGCAGGGCTGGTTTGAGCTGAAAAGGGAAACGACCATTTTTTAGTATATAGATCGGCAGCCAGAGGACAGCCAGCGCGATCACGAAAATGCCTGAAGCCGGCGCCACAGAACTGGTATGCAGCAGCCTGGCGAAAATCGGGAAACTGGTGATGGGCAGTGCCGCCACCAGGCACAACCAGAGGTACCAGACACTTTTTTGCCAGATCGGCTCAAGTTTCTGTAATCGGTGTTTCATGCTTTTTTATTTTTCCCGAAGAAGAGGAATCCCAGGCCAACCAGCAATCCGCAGAGGCTGCCTGCCAATGTCGAAAGGTTTTGTTTTAAGAGCACCGGACTGCCGGGCAGATATGCATCATCCGTGACCACGGTACTGACGCTTGAAAGCAGGATCGCATCTTCTAAATTGGAGAGCTTCTCTGATGAAGAGGTCTGCGCCAGCACATCGCGGAGGGTGGCAAGATTTTCCGTGGAGCAGTAGGCAGATGCCGGGTCCACAACCACCGACTGGCTGAAACAGGTTTGCAGGGCCAACTGTGCTGAACGCATCGCCAGTATCTCCTGCGACCTGGCGTGGAAGACGGCAAGCGCCTCATCAGCCGCGTCTACCCAAATTTGGGTCAAGGTTTGCGCAGTCTTTGGATCTGAATCGCGCACGGTCAATTCCCAGCGGTACCCCTGCCTTGACTTGGTGAACCGCTCCTTGATCATCTCATCCGTGACAGAGATTCCCTTGTCAGCGGCGTTTTTCTTGACCACATCCATGACTGCTGTTGAGTTGATCTCATCGCCGATGACCGAGATCAAACTGTCTTCCTGTGCTTCATCGATCCTGCCAGCATACGCGAAGTCAATGGAAGTTGTGATCGAAGCCTGTGATTCGTAAACCGGATGCTGAAGCCTGACCGCCAGAATCCCAACGGCGCCGCCGGCAATCATCAGTAATATGACCAGCCACCACCAACGAACCACACGTTTCAATATTTCAGAAGGGATCACATCTTCCATAAAATTCTCCTCTGGCATTCAATAATTATACACGTACAAAAAACCCGGCACAAAGGCCGGGTTCTGTATTCAAAGCTAAAAATCCTATTTCGCCTGGAAATTAATGACCTGCAGGTTCTTTGAGCAAGAGCCATAAGTATCGATCGAAACCGGCCCCATAACCTCAGTGCCGGAGGGATTGAACACCTGGATGGTGAGCAGGATGCCGAAGTCTTTTGGCGCCAGCAGGCGGGCCAGTACGACCCCAAAAAGAAACGTGAGCGCCTGCTTGCCGGTATTCCCGATGAACAGCCAG
>DAIEPS010000147.1 GCA_027348305.1 Anaerolineaceae bacterium
AAACCAACCGTACTGATAACTCGTTCCTTCTTCCCTGACCTTTTGGCACAGCTCGAACAACATTGTTCCCTGGTTGTGTGGACTGATGAAACCCCGCCATCTTATGACTGGATAAAAGCGCACATCGCTACTGCGGATGCCCTGATCTGTATGCTCTCCGATAAAATTGACCCCGACATCATCAGCTTGGGTGCATCCAATCACTTGAAGGTGATCAGCCAGATCGCTGTCGGCGTGGATAATATTGCGGTATCAACAGCCACAACTCACAAGATCCCCGTCGGGCACACCCCGGGTGTGCTCACTGAAACCACCGCGGATTTTGCCTGGGCCTTGATGATGGCCGCAGCCCGCCGTGTTGTTGAAAGCGCAATGGAGGTCAAGCAAAACATTTGGCGCCCATGGGGACCTGAAGTGCTCTGCGGTGCGGATATCTACGGCAAGACGCTTGGTCTGATCGGCTTCGGCCGTATCGGCAAAGCCATGGCCAGGCGGGCTGCCGGGTTTGACATGCAGGTGCTCTATTATGAACCCCGCTTCAAACCTGAAAATGCCTCAATCACTAACGCCCGCTACGTGCCATTGGATGAGTTGCTGCGTGAATCTGATTTTGTCAGCCTCCACGCTTACCTCTCCGATTCTTCACGCGGCATGATCGGCAAAGCCCAGTTGGATGTGATGAAACCTTCCGCGATCTTGATCAACACTGGCCGAGGTGCCATGGTCGATCACGAAGCGCTGTTCTCTGCGCTCAAAGAACACACCATAGCCGCTGCCGCCCTGGATGTTTTCGACCCGGAACCTATTCCGTCCAACCATCCCCTGTTGGCACTGCCTAATGTCATCATCACCCCCCACATCGGCAGCGCCTCCACCGCCACTCGCCGTCAAATGGCCGTTATGACCATTGAGAACACTCTTGCTGGTCTTGAAGGCAACCCCTTACCCTATTGTGCCAATCCGCAAGTCTATAAATAATCCTCTAACCTTGACAAGGTTACTTTAAACCTTGTCAAGGTTGCCTTGTAAACCTAATCTCCCAAAAAATCTTGTACCTTATTGTTCAACCGTCCCTCTCTGCGAATTTTGCACCCCACATGTCCCTCGATTTTTGAGGGCGAGCTGGTTTTGCGAGTGGGGCATCGTGATGGAGAGGGACCACAGAGTGAGGCTAGAATAAAAACATAGCCAAAATACTCAGACTCTATGTGAAACCGATAAACATCACTCATGTAGTTATTCAAAACTTGAAAATGTAATTCAAATCATTCACATTCGTTCCTGATGGACCCGTCACAATCAACCCACCGGTCTTTTCAAAGTACCGATATGCATCATTGTTATCCAAATAATCCTCTGGGTACAAACCAAGCGCCAGTCCATTCTTCAGCGTCTCTCCAGTGACATACGCCCCCGCTGCGTCAGTCGGACCGTCTTCGCCGTCAGTGGCTTGCGTCACCAACAAGCAATCTGCTTGTTCGCTCAATTTCTTAACTGCTCCCAGCGCCACTTCCAGGTTGCGTCCGCCCAAACCATTGCCTTTGACTTTGACGGTTGTCTCCCCGCCGGCAATCCCCACCCAGGGTTTGCCCTTCACCTGTTTTGTTAAAAGCAGATCAGCCAGGTAGCCGCCAGCCTGTCTCGCTTCACCCACCATTTCACAAGTGAGGATCTCTGTTTCAAATCCTTCTTCGATAGCCGCCGCCAACGCAGCTTCCGCGGATACTCTGTTGCTTGCCGCAATTGTATGGCTGACCCTGGCCGCCATGGGATCATCCGGTTTTAGTGTCTCTTCAACCTCTCCCCGGCAGCCCTTGGTTATCCGATCTAAAACTGACGCAGGCAGGGTGTCCAATCCTACATACTTTTCCAAAATGGCCTTTGCCTCTGCAAAAGTGGATGGATCCGGCACAGCCGGCCCGGAGGCGATCACATCCAGTGGGCTGTTTACCACATCCGAGATCACCAGTGCCGCCACCTGCGCCGGGGACGCCATCTTCAACAAGCCGCCTCCCTTGATCATGTCCAGGTGTTTGCGTACCGCATTCAGTTCGTTGATCGATGCCCCTGATTTGAGCAGTGCAGAGGTTACCGCCTGCATATCCTGAAGCGTGATGCCATCAGCTGGCCGGCATACCAGCGCCGACCCGCCGCCAGAGATCAGCAGAAGAACAACATCCTCGGCTGTTAGCTCACCGACCAATTGCTCGATCCTGATTGCTGCGTTGACACTTTCTTCATCAGGCAGAGGGTGGCTCCCTTGCAGCACTTCCATCTTGCCTATGAAATTGCAGCCGTCAGGGCGATGTTTGCATACCACCACGCCCTTTTCAATACGGTTCCCAAGGATGGAGGATGCAGCTTCCGCCATGGAGATGCTGGCTTTTCCGATTGCCACTACAATAACCCGCGAGGTGGGATATAATAAAAAGGTTTTGCTTCCGATGCGAAGATGTTCTTTATCAATTGATAGATTCCGATCGATCACATGATGAGGATCTGCTGCATCAATGGCCGCGCTCAAGATCCTGCTGATGGATTCGACTGGAAAGTTAAGGGTTTTCAAAGACTTGATACTATTATTGAGATCCATTCTGAGCCTTTTGCAAACAAATGATTAATGATTATGGTTTTGGGTACTTTTGTTTGAAAAAAAAGTCATAAAATGATTAAGTAGATTTCTCGCATTTTATGACTTATTAAAACATAGTTTTAAGTTGCTTGCCAAATTTTATATTCCAAGGAGTGAATATCGTGGATAAGAACGTCTTAGACAAAATGTTACGCCCAAAAACTGTTGCCGTGGTGGGTGCTTCTGCCACCCCCGGAAAAATCGGCTACACAGTCATCGACAACCTGATCAAAGGTGGTTACACAGGAAAGATCTACCCGATCAACCCCACCTGCACTGAAATATTAGGCCTCAAGTGTTATCCCGAGATCGGACAGGTTCCCGGTGAAGTGGATTCTGCCATCATTACCATCCCTGCCAAAGTCATGGCTGAAGTCACCGAAGAATGCGGCAAAAAAGGCGTCAAAGGCTTGATCGTCATCACATCCGGTTTCAGTGAATCTGGCCGTAAAGATCTCGAAGATCAAATGCTTGATATCGCTGCCAAATACAAAATGCGCATCCTTGGACCTAACATTGTTGGTTCACTCTCCAACTCAGACAAATTTAACGGCTCATTCGCCCCTGGTCTGCCCCTTCCTGGCAAGGCTTCATTGGTTACCCAATCAGGTGCACTGCTCATCGCCCTGGATATGGCAACCTACACCCGCAAGGTTGGTTTCGACAAATTGATCTCCATCGGCAACATGGCTGATGTCGATTTCGCCGATCTGATCGAATGGTTCGGTGAAGACGATAACACTACCTGCGTTTCTCTTTACATCGAAGGTATGAAGAACGGCCGCAAGTTCATCGATGCCGCCCGCAAATCCAAAAAACCCATCGTCGCTTTGAAATCTGGTGTTTCTGCTCACGGCGCTGCCGCGGCGGCCTCACACACCGGTTCACTTGCCGGCGCTGCCAAGATCTACACCTCCGCCTTCAAACAGGCTGGTGTCATCCAGGCTATGGATTTGAACGACCTCTTCAACCGCACCCTGACCCTCTCCCAGCAGCCTCCCATGAAGGGCGAGAATCTGCTCATTGTCACCAATGGTGGTGGTGTGGGTGTGTTGGCCACGGACGCCGCTGAAAAATACGGCATTCCCCTACACTTTGCCCCCGCGGATGTTCAGGAAGAACTGAAGAAACACATGCCCGAGTTTGGTTCTGCCAAGAACCCCGTCGACATGACCGGTATGGCCGGCAATGACTGGTACTATCAGACCACCAAATTCAGCTACGCTCACAAATGGACTGACGGTCTGATCGTGCTCTACTGCGAAACCGCCATGACCAATCCATTTGAGATCGCCAAGAGCATCAAACAGGCCGTGGACGATTCCGGCGTCAAGGGCAAACCCATCACCGTTTCATTCGTTGGTGGAGAAAAATCCGACCAGGCAATGGGCTGGTTGGTTGAGCACGGCATCCCCGCTTTCGGCGCCCCCGATATCGCAGTCAATGCCATGGCCTCCCTGCGCGAGTATGCCCGTCTGCAAGAAGGTATGAACGGTGAGCCTTATAAAACCGATGAAAAAGCCAAGAAGGCCGCTTTGGAGATCATTGCCGGCGCTCGTGCTGATAAACGCGATTCCCTTACCGAGATCGAAGCCAAGGGTGTCTTCAAAGCGTATGGCATGCCCGTTACCGGCATTGCCTTGGCCAAAACCGAAGATGAAGCAGTTTCCCTCGGCAAGAAAATCGGATTCCCCCTTGTTCTCAAGATCGTCTCCCCTGACATCCTGCATAAATCGGATGCCGGTGGTGTCAAAGTCAACATCAAAGACGAAGCGGGCATCCGCGACGCCTTCCAGACCATCCTCAAAAACGCCAAAGCCTACAAAGCGGATGCCGATATTCATGGTATCGCAATTCAAGAAATGGCTCCCTGGGGTACCGAAGTCATCCTTGGCTCTGTCAATGATGCAGCCTTCGGACCGACCGTTATGTTCGGTCTGGGTGGCATCTTCGTGGAAGTCTTGAAAGACGTTACCTTCCGCGTGACCCCATTCACCAAAGCCCAGGCCGCAGAAATGATCGGCGAGATCAAGGGTGCAGCCATCCTCGCTGGAGCTCGTGGCGAGAAACCCAAAGACCGCGCCAAACTGGCAGAAACCATCTATGCCTATAACTGCATGATCCACGACCTTGAGGACGAGATCAAGGAATCCGACGCCAACCCCGTGCTCGTCTACGAAGACGGCCAGGGCTTGAAAGTCGCCGACGCCCGCATTATCCTCAAGGCAAAGTAAATCAATTTGATTCATGTCGGGCACGGCGCGCC
>DAIEPS010000148.1 GCA_027348305.1 Anaerolineaceae bacterium
ACGGGTAATTTTTTCATGTTGTTTCTCCAAACTCGAATTAGTTATTTGACACCGCGTCCGATGGGATCTTCAAAGGGCTTGTTCCAATCGGTTGAAAGTACACCATTCAAAAACAACTCCAGCGACGGATGGTCGGCGATGTTGTCGTAGTAATAAGGAAGCAGAATTTTGCCATTGGTGCCAACGATGAAGGTACCCGACATGAGCATGGCATCCTGGCCTTCGGGGGGAGCTTCAACCTTGTAACCCTTTTTCTGTGATGCCCTGACCGCGGACAAGACTTTCAGATTCAGGAAGGTTTGCCGCAGTGTGCCTCGTTCCAGACCGTAAGCGGTATAAGCTTTTCTGTCAGGATCGGCCAGGCAGAGTAAGTTTGGCGCAAACTCATTGGCAAAGAGGGCGGTGGTTTCTGCCGTTCCCTGGGTGATCACGACAATGGATAGGCCGGCAGCGGTGATGTGGTCGTGGGCTGACACCAACTCGGCCAGCATTTCTTTGCACTGGGTGCAGCCAAAATGCCGGGTAAAAGCGATCACCAGGGGTTGTTTTGCCCAAAGGGATGAAAGCCGCACTTCCTTTTTGTCGATGTCATGCAGTACCAGGTCAGGGGCAGGGGAATTAAAGTTGAGATGTTTTGAGTTCTTCATATTTCTCCAAATTGCATCATGTTTATCGTAAATAAATAGTAACAGATTACAATCATTAATGCATAAGGATGTATAAGGTTAGCGATAAGTTTGGGAAGTATTGTGTTGGTTATTCGCTGAAATTGAGAGTCATGCAAATTGCCTGATCAGGCGGCTGTTATTTGTATGCCTAATGTTTTTACGCTACACTTCTATTTCTGGTTCAAAAAAGACAGGAAAGGGTATAAGCCACTTTCCTGTCTTTTTGTGTTTTAAAGTGTGTCTATGGATTGTCCGGCACTTTTCATCAGCCAGACATAGCCGTCTTCCAGGCCGGGCTGAACGGGCTGCGCGTTCGGGTAATCCGCGGCGCTCTCACCGACCATGCGGTATTGGGTGCCCTCGGCCAGGTGCAGCATGGAGACGATGGTCAAGCCGTGGTCAGGTTTTTCAAGGGCGGAGGAGGTCAAGGCCCAAACGTGGCCGGAGGCTGCCTGGGTCAATTCAGCCGGGCTGCCGCGGAAGACCACCTGTCCTCGGGCGATGACGGCCAGGTCACGGCAGGTTTGCCCGATGTCTTCGACGATGTGGGTTGAGAGTAGCACGGTGCGGTTGGCTGCCAGGTTCACCAGCAGGTTGCGAAAGCGGATGCGTTCCTCGGGGTCGAGGCCGGCAGTGGGTTCATCCACGATCAGCAGTTTGGGGTCGTTAACCAGTGCCTGGGCAATGCCCACTCTGCGTTTCATGCCGCCTGAAAAGCCCTTGATCTTGCGGCCGGTGTTGTCACTTAACCCCACCATGTTCAGCACATTCTCGACGCGCTCACGGCGTTCGACGGGATTATCCAGACCTTTTAAAATGGCCATGTAATCCACAAATTGGGCAGCGACCAACTCGGGGTACATGCCAAGTTCCTGCGGCAGGTAACCGAGCATTTTCTTGACTTCCATTTTGCCGGCTTCGGTGTTGACATCGATGCCGTCCACGTTCACTGACCCGCTGGTGGCGTTGACGATGCCCGCCAGGATGCGCATGAGGGTGGTTTTGCCGGCGCCGTTAGGTCCGAGCAGGCCAAACATACCCTGTCCGATGACCAGGTCCAGGCCGTTGAGCGCCTGCACGGTTTTGCCACCCGTGCCATATGTCTTGGTAAGTGAGTTAATTTTGATCATAAGGTATCCTTTTCTAGATGTAGCGTTCCTGGCGGCGAAGCAGCGCCGTTGAACAGAGTAAGAGCACAGCCGAAATTACAAAAAGTGAAATTTGATTGGCGATAAGGTCAGGGTGTTCGGGCATTAGCGGCCCCATGAACACCAAAAAGTATTTGCCGAAATTCTCGGCAAACCATCCGCGGGCAATGAGTTCAACCAGCCAGACCATGCCCACCATCAGAGCGCCAATGGTGGAATTGGCTGCCAGCAGCGAGCAGACGCATCCCAGCATCATTAATGAAATGGTGGGGATGATCCAGGCGAGCTGCACATACCAGACGTTTACAAATTGAGAGAAATTTCCACCCAGAAGGGTGTAGATCACCTGAAAGAACAAGGCAAAAATAGCCTGTGAGATGAAAATTATTCCCAAACGCTCAAAAAGGGTGCGCGAAGCTGAAATTGGGGTTGCAAAACGCAATTCCAGGGCGGGGTCTTCGAGGATGGCATAAGCTGCCAGAATTCCTCCCAACAACGGAAGGACAGTCCCCAAATATATCCGGGCGATATTGGTAAATTGGGGCGTATCCTTCATGATCAGGCTGACCACGATGAACAATCCAAAGACAGCCAGGGGCAGGTAAAACTGGTCCAGTTTGTAAGTCATCAAAGCGTAGCGTAACGAAAAGCGTTTCATTTTTGCATCCTAGGCGCGACGGGTTTGTCTGCGCAGAATCAGAGTTGTGATTGTCAGCACGGCGATGATGATGGAAAACAAGATGACCAGATTCCAAACCGCCTGTGCAGAGGTTATTACGGGTTGATTGAATTTAGAAAAATATTCGGGGAACCCATGGAAAAAACCATATTGTGCGTATTTGCCAGATGGAACAATCAAAGTTCCGCTGATGGTGGGGAACACATCCGGGCTCAAGTAATTGCCCCAGAACCAGTAGCCCACAAACAACACTTGATAGACACGCACCGGCATGAAGAGCGGACAGGCAATCGAGAATGCCGTCACAAAGGCAAAGGCTGTGCCGCCCATGACGAGAAAGACCACAGGCATGATGGCGAGAAAGAGCGGCGGAACGCCCCTTGTCACATAGTAAACCGCATAGGCCATGACATAAACAAACATGGGGGCGATCACGGCAGCCCAAACGCCGATGTATTTTGCCAGAAGGTAGGTCGATTGATGGATGGGTGAACTGTTTTGCAACTCACGCACGCCAAGCCGATAATCGCGCTGTAAACGGTCCGCGGCAAGAATTCCGCCAAGCAGAACCATGAACATATTGAGATAGAACAGGATCATGGCGGCATGCTGCCACATTTCAGTTAGGGTAGCAGGCAGAGCTTCACCGACTTCTGAAGGTGCAAAAACTGTGATGGAATAAAAAACGTAAAGTACAGCGTATGCGATCCACATGCCTGGCCGTTTGACGGCCATTTTGAATTCGTGGCGCAGCACGCCAAAAAATTGAGACATTGTTCCTCCTGAGGCCGGTCGGCCTCACATGGGTGAATTATTGATTGGATGATGTTAGGTGCATCACAGGCCGGTTGGCTGACCACAAAGCGATCAGTCCGAGCAAGAAGGCCAACCCAACCAGCAGCAGCGGCTCGTGCCAGAAGTTTTTGTATGCTGTCAGGAAGCTGCTCCAGACCGGAGAAGGTGCCCAGATGCTGATCGTTTTGAAAGAGACGTATTGAGCCATCCACAAGCCATAGGTAACGACGATGGCGATGCCGGTTCCCCACCAGACGGAAAGCAAAAGTGCAAGCGAAGAGAGAAAAGCCAACGGGCCGACCCAGCCGAGGATGATGGTGCCCAGCATATCAGGTTTGACAAAGAGCAGCAGCCCCAGAGAAGCGACCAGACCCAGCAGCAGGTTATAGCAAGACATGATGCTCATGCGTGCCAGCAGGATCTTCCAGGGGGAAGTGGCGGTGGCGCGTGCCAGTTCGTCGGCGGGATCGTGGTCCGGACCGTAAAGCATGGCCAGGGTGGAAGCCGCCATCAGCGGTGAAAGCAGGTAGATGACCATGTCTCTTTTGGCAACCACGGCCACCAAAACCCCGATCAGCATCACAATTGCCGATACCGACCACAACTCGGATTGAACGATGTAAAGCTGTGCCCTGACAAGCTGCCAGGATTGACGCAGCGCGGCGGTCAGGGGGTTGGGTGCGTGGATGCGTTTTAAAGCCAGGGCGGGGAGTTCTGATGGCGCGGTGATCGCCTGGTTTGATGTTTCGATCTCTGAAGAAACAGCCTTCCACATGACCAACTCGGCCTGACATTCAGGGCAGTTGCTTAAGTGCACTTCCATCTCGCTTTTTTGCTGCGGGGTACAGACGCCGGCAACGTACAAAGGAAGGAGTTCTTCAAATTCAGTATGGTCTTTCATCGCCATTCCTCCGCGTTTTGTCTGATCAAGATGCCTTTAAGATGCTGCCGGGCATAAGAAAGCCTGCTTTTTACTGTCCCCACCGGGATTTGACATACCTGCGAGATCTCTTCAAGACTCAAACCCTGGTAGAAAACCAATTCGAGCACCGAGCGGTGTTCAGGGTCGAGTGATTCCAGCCCCTGGCGAACCCACTCGCCTTGCTGGTTGCGCTGCGTTTGATTCTCTGGCGGAGTTGCATTGGAGGGCAGGGATTCTTCCATCTCATCCGAGATGGGGATGGAGGTGTGCCGGATGGCATTCATGGCGGTGTGATGGACGATGCCCAACAGCCAGGCGATGAAGCGTCCTTCACCGCGATAACGGCCGGCTGTTCGCCAAACCGCAACCAGCACGTCTTGCACCACATCTTCGGCTTTAGCCTGGTCATTGGTGAGACGCAGGGCGTACGCAAAGAGCCGGTTCCCGTATTCCGCATAGAGTTCGTGAAGCGCGGTTTCGTCCCCGGCGGCGAGCCGTTTTGCCAGGGTTTCATCATTGCAGGGTTCAGCCATTGCGATGGTCCATTTCCTTTTTTGTGCAAGTGTGTCGGTTATCATTACTACTAACATTCTTCGCCTTACTGTGAAATTCCGCACGAATATATCATTAAAGTATGCTTAGACAAAGCCCCAAATAGGTAGTTTGCCT
>DAIEPS010000149.1 GCA_027348305.1 Anaerolineaceae bacterium
CCGCAGTACTGGTAATGGCAATCGCCGTGAGATACTGGCGCAATTGTATGGGTTTGAGCTGGCCAAGGGGCTGCTTGAGGTCCTCTTTAAGGATGAAGGTATCAAGATCACGGGGTATATCAGCCCGATCTCTGTCACACGTTCAAATCGCAAAGAAATTACCTTTTTTGTTAACGGACGCTGGATCCAGGATATCGGGTTGGCGACTGCATTGGTGAGGGCGTATCAAACCTATTTAATGGTTGGGCGTTATCCGATCTCGCTATTGAATATAGAACTTGAGCCTGAGGAAGTGGATGTGAATGTTCATCCCGCCAAAGCTGAAGTAAGATTCAAACAGCCGGATGTGCTTTTTTCAATGGTGCAGAGGGCTGTGAAACGGGCTTTGCTGGCCTATTCACCTGTGCCGCAGTTGAACCCTGCACAATGGCAGACCAACCTCACCAGCCGCCAGCCAGACGCTGCCTGGACGAATGCCAGGTTGAATTGGGAAGAAGAGAAACGAACCGCTTCAGATGGGGCGGGTATTGAAAATCAGGAAGCTGAATCAGCACCGACGGCCACAACCGAATCGCAGGAGTCGTCTCGCATCCCATTGTTGAGATTGGTGGGGCAGATCGGAGCCACTTACCTGGTAGCAGAAGGCCCGGACGGACTCTATTTGATCGACCAACACGCTGCGCATGAACGCATCCTTTTTGAAAAAATGTCGCAGCACACCACGGCAATCACTTCGCAGGCTTTACTGCATCCTGAAGTCGTTCAATTTTCACCCCAGTCTTCGCGGTTGATCTCAGAGAGTCTTGAGATCTTGAACCAACACGGTTTTAGTGTTGAAGAATTTGGATTAAACACTTACCGCATATCTGCCATCCCGACTTTATTCGTGAACGGGAACGCTCAGGCCGCGCTTCGCTGCATCGTTGAGGATTTTGAAGAAGATGAAACGCCGCTCCAGGGGATAATGTCGGATAGGTTGATCGCACGGATTTGCAAACGGATGGCGGTCAAAGGCGGACAAACTTTATCAGCCCAGGAACAATCCGCGCTGCTGGCTGACCTTGAGAAATGCGATTCTCCACGCACCTGTCCGCATGGACGGCCCACCATGATCCATCTTTCAGTGGATCTGCTGGAAAGACAGTTTGGCCGCCGCGGGGCGCGTTCTTCGTAGCCCTTTTTACTTCCTGGTATTTTCGATCAAACAGGGGAGAAATTCAGCCGTATCCATGGGGATTTGCAGACTGGCCATTGCGTCCATGGGAGTGGAGGATAGATTGTTGATGATCAACTTGCAACCATGCCTGAGCGCGATTTGAGGAATGCTGTTAGCCGGGTAAACCTCAAGGGAGGAGCCGATCACCAGCATGAGATCCGCTTTACCTGCTTCACTTTCTGCTTTTTCCCACACATCCTGAGGTAGTCCTTCTTCAAAGAGCACAACATCCGGTTTTAATATGCCGGTGCAAATTGTGCAGTACGGAATTGTATTTCCGCTTTCAAATTGGCTGAACACATTCTCGGCTGAATTTTGGTTTCGACATCTTATGCATGTGAAGGATAGTGCTGTACCATGCAGTTCAAGCACATGAGATGAACCCGCTTTTTGGTGCAAGCCGTCAATGTTCTGAGTGATCACTGATCCAAGACATCCCAGCTTCTCCAATGAGGAAAGCGAAACATGGGCGGGGTTTGGAAGTGCTTTCCAGGATGTGAGAAACAATGGACGGAACCAATCAAAGAAGAGATCGGGGGTTTTAAAGAAAGCGCTCCGTGAAGCCACCTGCATGGGATCGTAACGCTGCCAGAGTCCATCTTTTTCTCCGCGGAAATCCGGGATGCCCGATGGGGTGGAGATGCCTGCACCCGTAAATGCCACAATATAACGCGCTGCCGAAATCATCTCGGAAGCGCGTTCGATCAAAGTGGAAGAATTTGCACTCTTCATTATGCGATCTGGGTTTGGATTATCCTTGCCAGTTGGGTAATTTGCTGTGCCACCAGGCTGTCAGTTTGAATGTTGATCAAAGGCAAATTGTTCAGGCTGACCTGGTAGGCAAGCTCGGGTGCTGGGGGAATCATCATGGTGATGGGTGTGCCACCCAACATTTCAGATACCTGTGTGGAGGTGAGCTGAACATCAGAACGGACACGGTTATAAAGGATCAGGTTAATTACGCGCCCCATGCCGGCACCAACGCTGCGCAATTCATCATAAAGAATTCGGGTGCGTTTGATCGTGCTCTGCTGCGGTTCAGTGATCACCAGAATGTTCTTACAGAGACTGCATATTTTATCGAATCCGGGGATGAAAGGTGAACCAATATCCAGGATCACGAAGTTTGAAAGCTGCGATGCAGCTTGAATTACGGCATGCAGTTTTTCGCCGAGTGTGGCGTAATCAGTATCCAATGATCTGTTGGAAGTTAATAACAGGCGTACACCAAAGGGCGTGTTGGTCAGTTGTTTTTCAACGGCAGCCGGCGTGATCTGGTCCGGTTTAAGATTCAGAAGGTTGTTCAGTCCTTCTGTCGTGGTAAAGCCCAATTCTGAAGCCCAGGTCCCCTGGCCGGGTTTTATTTCGATGGCAATGACATCTGTTTTGGTCAGTTTTGCATAACTGGCTGCCAGGTTGATGGAAAGTGTTGAAGAACCCAAACCACCCTTGCATCCCACAACTCCGACTGTGTAAGCAGCGGGGGTGGGTTTTTTGGCTGGCTGCCTGGCTCGTGTTCTTGAAAGCAAGGCCTTAAGATGAGCAATTAATTCGGCAGGGTGAACAGGTTTTGTGAGGTAATCATCCACACCGGCATCATAGCCGGCAACTTTATCATCCACCTGACTTTTTGCCGTGAACATCAAAATGGGTGTATCTGCTAGCTGCGGGTCTTTACGTAATTCGGTCGTGACCTGATAACCATCCATGTCAGGCATCATCACATCAAGGATGATCAAATCAGGAGTTTCTGCCCTGGCCATGCTGATGGCTTGAGCGCCGTTATTGGCAGCCACGATCTGGTACCCCTGGCGCTGCAGCATAAGCCCTACAAGCCGGAGGGTTTCAACATCATCATCAACGATCAAGATTTTCTCTGTCATAGTCTGTCCTTTGCCCTTACCTGAAAAGTCTAGCATATTGTTTATAGCAAGGCAAGCTAAAAGAATTCGCGTTTTTTCTGATGCTATAATTTTCATATGCAAGTGACACAATTTTCAGAATTGTTAATTCAAAAGTGCCTGCTGGATCCGTTAAAGCCTGTGGTGGCAGGTGTTTCTGGAGGACCGGACAGCCTTTGCATGCTTGATCTGCTGGTTAAATCGGGGATGCAGGTGTTTGTCTTGCATGTGAACCATCAATTACGCGTCGAAGCGGATGCTGAATCTGCCCGGGTTAAAGAATTCTGTGAACAAAGAAATGTGAACTGCGTGATCATCAGCGGGGATATAAAAACGATTGCATTAGAAAAGAAAATTTCTGTTGAAGAGGCGGCAAGGTGTTTCCGTTATTCAGCTTTGTTCGACCATGCGAGGGCTGTTGACGCGCAGGCTGTGCTGGTGGCGCACAACGCCAATGACCAGGCAGAGACCGTTTTGATGCACTTGCTGCGGGGATCGGGCTTAAGTGGGTTGAAAGGGATGCAGTTGCGATCCATCCAACCCATGTGGAGTGAGACTATTGCTCTTGTAAGACCGCTGCTGAAAAACAGCCGCGGGGAGATACTAGCCTACTGCGAAGAGAACAACCTCACACCGGTCTACGATCAATCCAACCAGGATACCAGGTATTTTCGCAACCGCATTAGGCAGGAATTATTACCAGAATTGATGACCTACAATCCGCGGATCATGGAACTGCTTGCCAGTATGTCTGATGTGATCAGGGTAGATCAATCTTATTTGGAGTCAGAAGCGCAGAAAGCCTGGCAGGCCTGTGTGCTCAAAGCGGGGCAGCATTTTGTCTTATTCGATGCTTCGTGCTTGGCAGTTTTGCATCCGGCGTTAATAAGAAAAGTGCTGCGCAAAGCTATTTCAAACATTGAACCCGACCTGCGTGATCTGGATTTTGCTGCAACTGAACGGGCTGTAAGTTTTCTTGATCCTAAAAGCCGTGTGAATCACATGCATTTGATATCCAATATTGAAATGATTAAAAACCGCCGCACCGAATTATTGATCTGCGGACAAAATGACCAGCTGGCTGACCTTTGGCCGCAAATCGATATTATGATGAGCTTTGTGCTCGACAATTCCAACGAATTGAATATTGGTAATGGGTGGAAAATCTCTTGCGTCGAATCCGATAAGGTGCCGGTTTTTACCCGGGATGGGCAAACTGCCGCACTGGATGCGGATCTGCTGTTTGGCATGTATTTAGATATGTACGCACCGGGCGACCGTTTCACACCTTACGGAATGAACGGAAAGTCAGTAAAACTGGGGGATTACTGGACCAATATTGGCCTGCCTGAAAAAGCACGCAAAAACTGGCCGCTGCTGCGCAATGGAAATGGCGATATCGTCTGGGTGATTGGAACCCAAATTTCAGACCGATATAAGATCTCTGCGGCCACAAAAAGAATACTTACGCTGCATCTGGTTCAAACGCTGAAAGAGAACTAACTTTCACCTGCAAGCTGACGAAGTTTCATGCTGATCTCACGCCACTGAATTTTTGAGATCCCCAACTTCTGACGTAATTGATCTTTATCCATACCGGATTGCCAATCATTGATCGCGCTGGTCCAGCGGCACATATCGAAGGAGAGGTGCTTCTTGCCGAGGCCCGCTTCCTCGCCGATGTCTTCGAGCAGGTATTCGAGGCGGCGCGGAGACCACGGGAAGAGCTGATCCACGATCGGGTACTGGCTGAGATATTCCTT
>DAIEPS010000014.1 GCA_027348305.1 Anaerolineaceae bacterium
TACCCGACACATCGATTGCACGCGACGTGGCATGAGTCCGCACGCCCGGGGCGTCACAGGCTGCGCCGCGGCGGCACCAGCAGGTCGCCGAACAGCAGGCCGGCGACCAGCGCGACCAGCAGGGTGACCAGCAGCAGTTTCTTACGGCTGCCGCTGCCAAAGATCAAGGCAGGCGCGAGCAGGAAGAAAAGCACGATAAATGAACCGTGCAGGTTGGCCCATAAAAGGGCAGCTACGGGCAAACACCAGATCAAACGGTCATCCCTGCGCTGCCAACGCAGCACAGCCAGCAAAGCCAACCCGAACAGTGGATACGTAAGTAGCTGCGGACGGGTAGCCCAATAATTCACACCCACCAGGCCGGTGAGGATCAAGACGAAAGCAGAAGTGAGCGCACCTACTTTGAGTTCGCGCAAGCAAAACCACAGGAGGGTATAAAAACTTCCCACGCACAAAGCGGTGAGAATACCAATAAGGGTTACCCCGCCCAGCTTGTTCAATCCCCAGAAGATCAGAGAAGGCAGCCAATAAAGGTAAACCGCGGACTGTCCATATTGGGTATAGGTCATGAATTCCGTGGTGGGGATGCGCCCCGTGGCGACGATCTGCTCGCCGATACGCACGTACGGCCAAAAATCGTTTGGGAAAAGCGGCAGCAACACCGCTATGGTGAGCATCAGCATCATCGTCAAGGCGAAAATGAGGATCTCAGCATTGCCGCGCGGTCTGTCGTTTTGGATGGGAGCGTCAGAACTCATATCAATAGAATACTCGAAAACTCGAAAAACGGTCAAGCCAGATGGGCTACTATGTAACCTTTTTGCAAGGACGAGAAGAACTTGGTTTTCATAGAGTTTTCATATATTCACACGGTATAATTTTATGATATGCCTGAAGAACTTTACATTAGTGTGGATGTTGAAACCGCGGGACCCATTCCCGCGGATTTTGCGTTGCTTTCGATTGGCGCATGTGTCGTGGATAACCCATCCGAAGCGTTTTATGTTGAACTACAGCCGGATCGTGAGAGGTTCTCTGAAGAAGCCATGGCGGTTCATGGTTTATCCATTGAAATCTTGAAAAAAGAAGGCTCACCCGCCAAGGAAGCCATGCAAGCCTTTGCCGATTGGGTAAAAAGTATCACGCTTGAAAATCAACGCCCGGTATTTGTGGCTTTAAATGCCCCCTTTGACTGGATGTTCATCAACGATTATTTTCACCGCTATTTAGGGGTCAACCCATTCGGACACAGTGCGCTGGATATCAAAGCCTACTTCATGGGTCAAACCGGCGTGGATTGGGGACAGACCTCCATGCAGCACATGTCTGACCATTTTCTTGAAGAACGCCATCTCACCCACAATGCGCTGGCAGATGCACAAGACCAGGCAGAGATATTCAAAATGATCCTGGATCAATCCCCGAAAACAAACCTTGCAGAATAACTGCTGTTAGTTCCTTACCCCATTAATCCAACGATATTTGCTATACTAATGTCGAATAAGGAAGAATTGTTTTTTCAGGAGAAAACCATGCCGAACACTTCCACAGAAAAACAAAGTGATCTCGAACGCATCATGGAATCTGCCAAACGCCTGGGGGTTGAAATTGAAGAGGATGAAGCCTTGCAGTGGTTGACCAGCATGGCCTCCACCAGGGATGATGACAATATCACCATGAACGCCCGTACCGGGGTGTTCGGGCATAAGATCAGCATGCTCGACTTCAGTGACAAAGAGCTTGAGTATTTTAGACGTATTGGCCGCATCGTGGAATTTGACGACATCCCCGGTCAGGTCGAGACGGCACTGGCGCTCTCGGGTTCATCAGCCCAATCCAAGATCCAATCCTACCCGGGTGACTGTGATTATTTTGAACGCATCAATATCATCGCCCCCACCCGTGAAGAGGCCTGTTCCATTCTTGCACGCATCATGCTTGAAAAATCACTTGGCACGATGCAAGGCCCCAACTATCAACTTATCGAAGTTAAATTCGGGTCTTACCCCTCGGATATCGTGATTGGAGATCAAAAGAACAGAGCCGGCACACCGATCGCCTGGCGGCCTGATCAAATCAAAGCCGGCAAGATCGAGGGTTTTACCCCTGAAGGTTCAGCAATTGCCGTCACCTGGCAGGAGGTGAGTTCCGACCCGGGTTGGTGCAAACTGGACTGGGTGGTGGCAGACCCCATTCGCAAACAACTGGCCAATGCCAGCAATATGCTGGATGTGACCTGGGAAGCTCCGGATGGCAATATCACCCCGCTGGACGGCTACCTCGACCCCTATTTTCAAGAGATCTACCTGGAAGCCGCGTCCGTGCCCATTTTCTCCAAGCTGGCGCAACACGTTTCAGGCAATGCCCTGGATGAATATGTTGCAGCACTCGAACACGAGATCAAGAAATACCTCACCAAGGATATCAATTACGGCAAGGTCGCCAAACGCATGTACAACATCTTCCGTTTGACCGGAAGGTATGAAGAAGCCAGCTTTTTGCGTGAACTTTTTGATGAACCGGCCACAATGCTTTACCAGATCTGGTCGCTGATCCGCACCATTGATGATGCCAGCGCACCGGGTTCTAGCATCACGCGCGCACAACTCGTCCAATCCACTGACAACCTGATCATTGAAGTGATCAAGGCACTCGAAGGTGAAGAAGAAACCGAAATCGTCAGCCATTTACTGAAATTGCGAGACGCACTGGCTGATCCGGCCGGAAAACAGATCCTCACCACCCAGGCGGAAGTGGCGCGCAGCATGGTAATCAACCTGGTCAACAATTTCTTCTTTGAACGGCTCACTGCATTGCCCACCATCAAAGAATACATGGAAGAATTTCAGAACAATTAATACACCAGGACAGGAAGAAGATGCAATCCAAACGGAGGATCATTTTGACCAACATAGTGCTGATGGGCGTTCTTGCTGCCCTGGCTACCGGTATTGCCATCGGGGTTCAATCCACTTTAAGCAGCCGCATTGGCGGGATGATCGGTAATTTTAAAACAGGTGTGCTGATGAATGCCATCGGCGGATTAATCGCTGGTTTGATCTTCATTACTTTGTTGATCGTCAAAGGCAAGGGCTTCTGGCAGACCCCGGTGACAGCATTGGTTCTGCTGATTATTGCCGGCGCCCTGGGCATCGTGATCGTCACCGGCGTTGCTTTTTCAATGCAAAAAGCCGGTGTGGCGGTGGGTTTGGCCACCCTGATCCTCGGTGAAATGGTGCTCTCAGTAATTGTGGATGCAAAAGGATGGGCAGGTGCACCTGTCATCCCGATCACGTGGCCCAGGATCCTTGGGCTGTTTGTGATCGCCGCAGGAATCTATCTGCTGCTGCCGAAAAAAGTATGATGTCAGAGGGAGTCATGCTTGACTTAAGACCAAAAGGTTATGCGGTCGAATTGTACTTCGACAAGAAAATGGAAGATGACTTCTTCTCTTTTCGAGAGTCCATCTACAAGTCGGGGGTCAATCCGGTCCTTGGCAATTTAGGCGACCGCCCACATGTAAGCCTGGCTGTATTTGGCGAAGTGGATATTGAGCAGGTTATTAAGATCACATCCAATTTTGTCCCACAGTGCAGACAATTCCCGGCCCAATTGAGCTCGTTTGGCGCTTTCCCAACAGACTCGAACGTCGTGTATCTGCAGCCCGTGCCGACCCATCCCCTGTTGGAACTGCACAAGCGTTTTCACGATCATCTTCAAGAGAACGATATTCAATCTTCCCACTACTACCTTCCCGGCCAATGGGTGCCGCATTGCACCCTCGAATTTGAACTGCCAGATGGCCAATTCGACCTGGCCTTGCGCTTGTGCAAGGAATACTTTAAACCCATCCAGGGAACTTATTCTTCCATAGGGGTGATCGCATTTCGGCCGATCGCTTACCTGACCGAATATCCCCTGCCAAAATAGGATATTGAATGACCAAAAATACGTACCAACCTGATCCAGATAAAATTAGCGAAGCCGTGAATAGATCGAAATCCAAGGCGGAAGAATATCTGAAGGACCCTGAGAAATCCAAACACTTGTTGGATGAAGCCGTGAAAAAGGCCAAAAACAAGGAAAAAATCACAGGCCCGCTGGCAGATCTATGGGAAAACCTGAAGACCGTTTTCAGACTTTTGCAGGCTTATTTCAACAAGGAATACACCACCATCCCCTGGGGAACCATCGTGCTGCTGGTCGGCGCGGTCATCTATTTCGTGTCACCCCTTGACCTGATGCCCGATTGGGTTCCGCTCGCGGGCTTTATTGATGACGCTGCTGTATTGGTGTTCGTCTTAAGGCAGATCAATGCCGATCTTCAACATTTTCTCGAATGGGAAAACGAACGCAAGGAAGTAGATCCAACAAAAGTTATCGATATAAACCTTGTAAATCACTAGAAACCTCTTGCTGGATGTAATATAATAAAGGTAGTTTTCAGATAAACTTTATCATATATAAGAGGAGAAGATGAAAAATAAAGTAGCAATTTTATTCGTAGTGTCAATTGTGGTGATCATGGCGCTTTCTGCCTGCGGCGCAGTAAAAGATGTCGGTACAGTGAATGATCTTGGCAAGGGTTTTATGACCGCCCTGCGAGACGGAGACGCGACAGGTTCGTGGGATATGCTGACCACAGCCGTTCAAGATGAGGTCGGCGGCACAGATGCCTGGGGTGAATTCGTGACCCCGCGCAATTTTTCCAATTGGAACTTCACCAGCACGAATGTACAGAACAATTCCGCTGAAATGGATGGAGAAGCCACGTTGGGTGCAGAAACCTACACCGTAGTGTTGATCTTTGATAAAGCCGATGACACATGGAAGATTTCAGGCATTAACTTCACACTGAAACAATAAATGGACAATTAAAAAAAGTGGGAAATGAATAAACCAAAATTAACAACGATCTTTAGATACGCCCGGGGAGTCCTGTTCTTATTTGGACTTCCCGTTCTATTGTTCCTGATTGCCGGAAAGTGGGACTGGTGGCAGGGCTGGGTATATATCGGCATCATTTTTATTGCTTCACTGGCTAATCGCATTGTCTTAACAAAAGTACACCCCGACCTGATGCTTGAACGGATCAATTATTCCGAGAAGAAAGACATTAAACCATGGGATAAGGTGTTAATGCCCTTATTGGCAATGGTATTTCCGGCAGCTTATTTCATCACAGCCGGTTTTGATCAACGATTTGGATGGAGCGGTGAAGTGCCGCTTTGGTTATACTTGACCGCTTTGGCTATTACCGTCGCTGCTTTTTTTCTGGGCACCTGGGCGTTAGTTGAAAACCGCTTCTTTTCTGCTGTGGTGCGCATCCAAACCGAGCGCGGACACACCGTGGTTGAGACCGGTCCATACCGCTTCATTCGACACCCTGGGTATGCCTCCGCCGCTTTCATCGCCCTGATGTTCCCGATCATGGTCGGATCGTGGTGGTCTTACATCCCTGCCGGGTTTATGGTCATTGCCGGCGGTATTCGCACATTTTTGGAAGATAGAACACTGATCGCTGAGCTTCCAGGGTATCTGGAATATACTCATAAAACCAGGTATCGTTTGATCCCAGGAATTTGGTAAACTTGTTATATCAAACGTTGTTCATCACAGACTGAGGGGTAAGAAGAGAATGGTAAATTTTTCCAACATGAACTACGAAACGGTATTTAAAGAAATCCGGTGCGAAAAAGACCCTCAACATCGAATTGATGCTGCAAAATATATCCTTGATAATTCCGATAACCTGGAACGGATCACCACCCTGGTCAACTGCGTGCTATACGATCCGCTGCCAGAAGTCAGAACCAAGGTAAAAGCCCTGTTATTTGAACTCTACGGGAACGAATTGGAAACCATCATCAAGGTCGAAGGAGTGGATGGTATCCCGATGGAGGATCCCTGGATAATTCCCTGCAGCCTGGTGAAAATAAGTCAAATGAAGCCAAGCAGCATTCCCAGGTATGAAGAAATTGAAGCATTCGTGGCTGATAAAGATATTGACGGCTTGCATGATGCCTTGCGGGATCCGCTCAACGTGCTCCACCGGGTCAGCGCCGTCCGCGCATTGGTGAGGTGCAACAACGAGGGAAGCCCTGAAATGCTCGCCAGGGCGGTACTGCACGACCCGGATGAAAACGTTCAGCAGATGGCATACCAGGCGCTTTATGAGCTGATCGGCGATGAAAAAGCCGAAGCCCTGATGGAAAAAATCGGCGCCCTGCTCATGGATGAAGATGAAGAATGGCTCCTGACCCCCGATTATTATGATGAGTACCAGCACTCATTGGAGAACGAAGAACAAGAGGGTTCACTGTTTGGCATCAACAAGGCGGATCAAACGCGCGGATTGATTAATCTTTTTGCCGAAGAACGAGATCCGCAGAAACGAATTGTGATCATCGACACACTGGCGCAATCCAATGATTTCAACGCCAACGATGCCATCGCGCGGGTCGGGTTGTTTGATGGTGACAAACAGGTACGTGAACACGCCAAAACCGTACTTGAAAACCGCTTGGGCGAAAACCTGGACGAGTTTTTGGAACACGTATACGCCACCGCTTCGCCTTATGTCGCTGACCCGGAGGATGACTACGAAGATGAAGAAGAGGATGAAATTGAAGAACCGGCCAAAACCAAAGTCATTAGCGATTTCAGTTCCCAACTCAACGCGCAGGAACCTGTGGTGAGTGAAGGCAACTCATTTAACCCGACGATCCTGGTTGCCGGATTGGTTGTTCTGGCCCTGGTATTGTTCTTGATCTTGAGATAAGCAAAGGAGAAAATGATGAGTCCCGAATCCGTGCCGCCGCCGCTCCCCTCCGCACCACCACCTTTTATGCCGCCGCCACCAACTCAATCAGAAAGCATTCTGACGGTCATTGAAAAGGTTTCGCAGAAGACCGGAATTTTTTCCAAACAAACTTACAGGATGCTGGTCACCAATACGCGCCTGATCTTTGTGCTTCAGGTCAAGAATAACGTGGATTATGCGCAGCAGAATGCCAACTTGAGCCTGGCAGAGAACCCGGCCAACTTCGCCATCCCGCTGGATCAGGTGCAGGCAATCGAAGTCTATCGGGGAGACTTTGAAGACAGCTCTCCCGACAGCATGACGGTGAAGACACTGTCAGACAAGATGACCTTTCTGATCAATGATGCCTATCGGGTCAGTCAGAACCTGAAAAAAGTGCTGGGAAATTTGGTCAAGTAAAAAAGGAGCCTTTTGGCTCCTTTTTGATTCGTTTATTTTTTGGCAAACGGCAGCAGCATCCGCGTTTGGTTTTGATACTCAGTAAACCCATTTTTATACTTAGCCATGCGTTTCTCTGCCAGAGGGATGCTGATAAACAGGAACAGGGCTGTATTCAGAAGAGCGCCCAGTCCCAGCCTCCAGGCCGATGGGTCGGCCGCCAGGCAAGCCAAAAATGCCCCCCACCACATCATTATTTCACCAAGATAATTGGGATGACGTGAATACTTCCACAGCCCTTCGCGGATGATGGCGTTTCTGCCCGTGTTCTTGCTGCGAAAATCCTGCATCTGATGGTCGGCGACGGCTTCCAACGAAAGCCCCAAGAGACTGATCAATATGCCCGGTAATATCCATAAAGAGAAACTTGAAGCATGGATGATCATGTAGACAACGGGGGCGATGCAGGCATAGACGATCAGGGTTGGCATGAGTTGAATGCCCAGCAGGTTGACCAGTGGATAGAGCATGCCGGTCTTGTCTTTGATCTGATCGTAGCGCCAGTCTTGTTCATGCAGTCCGTGAAAGGTGGATGCCCAGTTTAAAGTCAATCGTACACCCCACAAAATGACGGTTGAACAAACCAACACGGTTGTGAGATTGAAATTACCCTGTTGAAGAGCAAGAAGAGGCAGGATGACCAGGGGTTGAACACTCCAGTATGGATCATAGACCGAGGCATTGTTGAGCAGGAGGTTGCTCACCCAGATGACAAATGTGGCAGCCAGGTCAGCCAGCAAAAGGTTCATCCATATTGAGAGGCCGGCATTTTTGTAGACGATCAATCCGATGATCAGGGCTGTGATGTAACTGAGTGAAATTAGCAAAAAGCCCAGGGTACGGTTTGCTTTCCAGTTTTGTTTAGTGATCGGAGAGGTATCAAAGTTGTTTATCATGTTATTTAAATAACGTTTTTTGAAGGGAAAAGTTGCTGGATTTGATCGTTAAGGCGAAAGAGGCTGCCTGGTTAGGCAGCCTCTTTCGGTTGTATTGGTTTACCTCATTGGTGGGGATTGCTTCGCCCTGTATGGTCCTTGTGATCTTTATGACTGAATTTGGCAGGGCTCACAATGACAGGTCTGGGGGTTAATACAGATCCGCGGCGTCGAACTGGCTGTTGTAGATCTCGGCGTAGAAGCCGCCTTTGGCCAGCAGGTCTTCGTGCTTGCCCTGCTCCACGATGTCGCCGTTGTTCATCACCAGGATGAGGTCGGCGTTGCGGATGGTGGAGAGACGGTGGGCAATGATGAAGCTGGTGCGGTTCTTCATCAGGTTATCCATGGCCTTTTGAATGAGCACCTCAGTGCGGGTATCAACCGAACTGGTGGCTTCATCCAGGATCAGGATGCGCGGATTGGACAGGATCGCCCGGGCAATGGTCAACAACTGTTTCTGACCCTGCGAGATGTTTGACGTCTCCTCATCCAACACCATGTGATAGCCTTCCGGCAGGGTGCGGATGAAGTGATCCACGTAAGCGGTCTTGGCAGCTGAAACTACTTCCTCATCCGTGGCGTCCAACTTGCCGTAACGGATGTTTTCCATGATCGAGTCGTTATAGAGCCAGGCATCCTGCAGGACCATGCCAAACTGGTTGCGCAGGTCTTTGCGCGTGTAGCTGCGAATGTCGTGGCCATCCACCAGGATGGATCCACTGTTCACATCGTAAAAGCGCATGAGCAGCTTGACCATGGTGGTCTTGCCGGCGCCGGTTGGGCCGACAATGGCGATCTTCTGACCGGGAGTGATGGTGGCGGAGAAGTCGTTGATGATGATCTTTTCGGGGTTGTAACCGAAATGTACATCCTTGAACTCAACGGTACCTTCCACACAATCCACCTGGACTGGATCGACGATGTCTTCTGTTTCTTCAGCTTCACCCAGGAACTCGAATACACGTTCCGCGGAGGCGGCTGTTTGTTGGAGCACATTAGATATCTGTGCCACCTGGGCAATCGGCTGAGTGAAGGAACGCACATACTGGATGAAAGCCTGGATATCACCCACGGTTATGGCATTTTTAATGGCCAGGTAACCGCCCAAAATGGCTATGGCTACGTATCCAAGGTTGCCGATGAAGTTCATGATCGGCATCATCATACCGGAAAGGAATTGCGACTTCCAGGCGGATGAGAAAAGCACGTTGTTATAGCTATCGAATTTCTCAATACTTTTCTGTTCGCCGTTGAAGGCTTTCATGACCACGTGACCGCCAAACATTTCTTCGATGTGGCCGTTCACGTGACCAAGATAGTCTTGCTGCTGCTTGAAGTATTTCTGAGACTGTTTCACCACAACACTAATGAACAGGCCTGACACTGGCAGGATCACCAATGCCACCAATGTCATGATCCAGTTGATCGAGAACATCATCACCAGAATACCGATGATGGAGGTCACCGAGGTTATGATCTGGGTCATACTCTGGTTGAGGGTCTGACTGACCGTATCAACATCGTTGGTCACGCGTGAGAGAACCTCACCCTGGTTGGTGCTGTCAAAGTAACGCAGCGGCAGACGGTTAATCTTGTCAGAGATCTGCTTGCGGAACTTATAGGTCAGTTTCATTGAAACGCTGGTCATGATCCATCCCTGGATGTAGCTGAACAACGCAGAGGTGAGATACAAGCCAACCATGATCATGACAATATTGCCAATGTAGACAAAATCGATACCTGTACTGGTTCCAGCGATCTGACCGACGATCCCCTCAAACAACTTGGTGGTTGCTTTACCCAGGATCTTGGGGCCGGCGATCATAAAGACGGTTGAAGCAACAGCGAATATCAATACGATTATGATGGATACTTTAAATTCGCTGAGATATTGCAGCAATTTCGACATGGTAGCTTTGAAGTTGCGGGGTTTCTCGCCGCCTCGCATCATTCCAGCCATCGGGCCCCCACCCATCGGTCCACGCTGCTGCGGTCTGTTTCCTTGAGGTCGTCCTTGCGGCATCATGCTAATTCCTCCTTGCTCAACTGTGAGGTGGCGATCTCACGATAAGTCTCACAGTTTTTCATCAATTCCTGGTGAGTTCCCTTGCCAACGATCTCACCTTCGTCGATCACGATGATCTGCTCGGCGGTTTTAATAGTGGATACACGCTGGGTAACAATGATCATGGTGCTCTTGCCGGTCTCTTTCTTCAAGGCGCGGCGCAAAGCCGAATCCGTTTTGAAATCAAGGGCAGAGAGACAGTCATCGAAAATGTAGATGGGCGGCTGCTTGACCAGGGCACGGGCGATGGCCAAACGCTGCTTCTGTCCGCCAGAGACGTTGGTTCCGCCCTGAGAGATCTCTGTTTGCATACCTTCCTCTTTGGCGTTGACAAATTCTTCCGCCTGGGCAATGGAAATTGCTTTTTTCAAAGTCGCTTCATCGGCATTTTCATCAGCGTATAGCAGGTTGCTCTCAATGGTGCCGGAGAAGAGCATGCCTTTTTGCGGCACGTAACCGATCTTCTCGCGCAAGTCGCTCTGTTTGACATCACGGATATCCACACCATCGATCAGAATGGAGCCACTCGTCACATCGAAAAAGCGTGGAATCAAGTTGATGACTGTTGATTTGCCGGAACCAGTGGAGCCGATGATGGCGGTAGTTTCACCCGGTTTGGCGGTAAAACTGATGCCGCAAATCACGTCCTCTTCGGCGTTGGGGTAACGGAACGCAACATCTCGGAATTCAACCAGGCCGTTGGTCTTGGTGTCAAATGATTTGGGCTCCTTGGGGTCCACGATGGATGGTTGGACAGCCAAGACATCGGCCACACGCGAAGCTGAAACCGAGGCCCTCGGCAGTATGATGAACATCATCGAAAGCATCAAGAAGGAGAACACGACCTGCATGGCATACTGCATAAAGGCCATCATGTCACCCACCTGCAGGGCAGAATTCGCAACCTGGTGAGCGCCCACCCAGATGATCAAGACGGACAATCCGTTCATCAAGAGCATCATGATCGGCATCAAGACCACCATAATACGGTTGACGAACAGGGAATTTTGAGTCAGATCAATGTTGGCCTTATCAAAGCGTTCCGCTTCGAACTGCTGTGTGTTGAAAGCGCGGATCACCATGAGTCCCGAGAGGCTTTCGCGGGTGACCAAATTGAGCCGGTCGATCAAGCTTTGGATCTTTTTGAAACGCGGCAAGGCAACGGTAAACACGGTAACGATTACCACCAGTAAAATTGCAACTGCCAATCCGATGATCCAGGTCATGGATGGACTCTTGGCAGCCGCATGGATGACCGCACCAACACCAATGATCGGTGCATAAAACACCATGCGGATAATCATGATGATCACCATCTGGATCTGGGTTATGTCGTTGGTGGAACGCGTGATCAACGAAGCAGTGGAGAATTTTTCAAACTCTGCTTTCGAGAAACTTTCCACTTTGGCAAAGACCGCACGACGAACATCCCGTGAAACGCCAGCTGCAACGCGCGCAGAAAGAAACCCGACAATGATGGTACAGGTCACTGAAGCCAGGGTCAAAAGCAGCATCAATCCGCCAATGCGGATGATATAGTTGGTCTGCAGTTTGTTGGCGTTCACACCGAGTGCTTCGTATTCCGCTTTGATCGCCGCAGCGGCGGACTGGTTGATCATGCTTTCGCTCAAGGCCGCAAATTTTTCGCTGACAGAGCTGGTCATTTTTGCCAGTTGATCCGCAGGAAGTTTAGGCAGAAGAGTAAAAATATCCATGCCGGGGGGAATCTTGGAAAGATCAAAACCGGAACCGCTCATAGCCGCGGCTTTGGCAGGGTCTTTGAGAGCGGCTTCGATCATCGAAACCACCAGGAAGGATTTTCCGGTTATCGGGTTCAGTTTGGCTGTTTCTGCGGCATCGATCTTGTTCAAAACGTAGACTGATTCAGTAGCCAGAACAGGATATTCTTTTAGGTAAGTCGCATAATCGGCAGATTTGGAATCCACCAGTGTGTAATCGGCCAGCACTGTCGCTTTTTCATCCGGGGTCATGAAGATGACCAGTTTATCCATCTCGGTAGCGCGAATGGCCATGGGGACGGCGTTTTCAACACCTCCCTGCTGAATACCTACATTAACGATGTCTGACATATAATTCGGCAGCGCAAGATCCGCCATAGCCTGGGCAAACAAGAGCCCAATGGCAATCAGAATTAACAATACATAAGGCTTGAGGTACTTAAACAATCTGAACATTTACTGTGTTGCTCCTCTCAATGAATACGTGTAACCCAATTAATCCAGGTCGGACTCTTCAAATTTATCAGGCTCTTCACGCAATGGAAAATCTACATGACTGCGCATTGAAGTGCGTAATTTTTCAAGCAGAAATATGAGTTGTTTTTTTTCATCATCTGATAGATCAGAGGCGAGATCATTCATCATTTTTAAGCGCTGCGGACCAACGGTTTCCATCATTTTTCTACCAGCTTCGGTAATGCGGATCAGGAAAACACGTTTATCGTTTGGGTCAAGGTTGCGTTCGATGTAGCCGCTTTCTTCAAGCCCGCGCAGCAAGGAACTGATGGTATTTTTCTTCACATTTTGAAAACGGCTTAATGCAGTTGGATTAATGCCATCTTTGTTGCCTGATTTTTCAGCCACAAGCAGACGGATCAATATTCCCATCCGCGGACCGGAAAGCTCGCCAGGCTCCATTTTATGTGCGACAATGGCCGCGTAATAATTTGCGAGCATACGGATCAACCCGCTAAGCTCAATGCCTTTAATATCTGCACCATTGGTCATCGTTTCAAGATGTTTTGCGAGGTGCTCACGCATCTTTTCGTAGTGATCTTCATTTTCGTGTTGACAGTTCATAGTCACTTCCATGGTTTATAAATTGTTCGAGGCCGAACTATACTCCCACGTACTATAAAAGTCAAGTAGCGGATTTAAACTCTTATACAACGTTAATGTTGGGGGGTGGAGTTGGTGGAAAAACAAAATAGACGCGCAAATAAGTTACATTAGAGCAAAGTCCCGATTTCAAGTGCAAAAGAAATCGGGACTTTATAAGGTTCCGGATTCTTATGAAAGTATTCAATATTTCTTATAAAATGTTGCTTTCAAGTTCAACCTTGACAAGGTTTAAAGTAACCTTGTCAAGGTTATGAGCTAATTGCTTGTAAATCATTTATTTTGGACTTGATCAGGGTAAAGTCCCGATTTCAAGTGCATGCACTGCACCCTTTTTGTTGGTGGTGTCCAACTTTTGGGGTGCAGTGCAGAAATCGGGACTTTTTAACTCATGTTTATTTCCAGTAGCTTTGGTCGATGGAGAGGTAGCGAATCTGCGGATAGGTGCTGACTGGAGACAAGATGTACCCCTGGATGTAGGGTTTAACCAGCTCGAAGTCGCCAGAATGGTAGAGAAACAAGGCTGGAGCGTCTTCAACGATGATCTTTTCGGCCTGCTGGTAAAGTTCGATGCGTTTGGACACATCTGGTTCGATCCTGGCCTGCTCAAGGATGCGATCCAGTTCAGGATTGCTGTAATGGCCTTTGTTCATTTCGGCGCCGGTGTGGAAGAGCACATCCGCGAAATTCTCGGGGTCAGGGTAGTCGGCGCACCAGCCAGAGGTGGTCACCTGTCCATAATCCTGCTGGGAAGAATCCTCAAGGAAAGTATTGGGGTCCAGGTTAAGGACGGTGATCTCGACACCCAGGTTTTTCTGCCACATGTCGCTCAAAGCTGAAACCAGTGAATCAGCGTAGCTGCCATAGCCGCTGGTGGTGATCACGATCTTCGGGAAGGCATCCACAGAGCCGTATTTGGATTCGGTAATGAGCTGCCGGGCACGTTCAGGGTCATAGCCCAAACCTTCAAGGTTCGGGTTGAACCCCGGCAGCGCAGGCGGATAGATGCCTTTTGCCGGCACATCAGTATTCATTAACACCACGTCCAGATATTTCGCCTTGTCAAAAGCCAGGGTGAATGCCTGTCTCACCTTGACATCATCAAAGGGCGGTTTGGCCGCGTCAAACTGCACATAGTTCGTGCACAGTGAAACCCCTGAACGCAATTCCTTGTTGAGAGGGTCTGTAGGATCGCTCACACGTTCCACATTGTAATCATAGACACTGGCGATATCCACGGACCCATCTTCGTAGAGTCTGAAGTCGTCGCCGCCATACAAGTTGTAGACCACCATGGGGATGGAGGGTTTGGCGCCGTAATAGCCTTCGAAGCGCTCATAGGTCATGGAGACCATCGACTCCCAGCGGGTCATGCGATAAGGGCCTGTGCCATTCGGTGTGCGATACCAGTCGCTTCCAGACTCCACATTGTCGCGATCGACAATATTGGCAGTCGGGTAGGTCAGTTTATACAGGAAATAAGGTTTGGGCGCATCGATGGTCACCTGAAGGGTATGATCGTCAATGACTTTCAACCCCGAGATGGAATCTGCCCTGCCCTCGTGCATTTCTTTCACGCCGACGATGTCGCTCAAGTAGGTCATGACCGTGTCAGATTGAGTATCAGGGCTGGCGGCACGCTGCCACGAGTAGACCACATCCGCGGTGGTGAAGGGTTTGCCATTATGGAAAACCGCATCAGGCTGCAGATGGAAGGTGTAGACGGTGCCGTCCTTGCTGACATCCCAGCCGGCGGCCAACGCAGGCACAATTTCAAGCTTCTGGTTGAAGGTAACGAGACCTTCAAAAATGAGGTAATCGCCAGATCCATGGGTGGTGGCGGGATCGTACTCGCGGGGATTGCTGGATTCGCCGCCGCTCAACATGAGCACCTGGCTGCGAGGCAGGCCGTTCACCAGCGGTGCAGACAAAACTATCGAGTCACGCATGCTGTCAGATTCAGTGTTCCAGGCGCGGAAGTTTTCAGGGTTGGAATAAAGCACAAGGGTGATCGCCCGACCCGCATTGATCGCGGTGGTGATGCGGATCTCCATGTCTGCTTTCCATGATGGATAGTAGCCGGTGAGCTGGGTGTACCATGCCTTCGAACCATTTGAAAGCGTGATCTCCTGGTTTTTCAGGAGCTTCATTTTCTCAAGCCCTGTGGCCTGGCTTTCAATCGCCTGGTTGCCAATGGTCTCAAGCGAATCACCGTTCGTCATAAGCGTGGGGGTCAGATAGCCAAACCCCTCGTTATTCCCAATGGTGTAATCTTGAAAGTAACCTCCATCGGCGGGTGCGTCCGCGGCAGTAAAGCCGGAGGGGATGGTGATGGAAAAACCGTATTGCTCATTGACGTAAGTGTTGGCTGAGGATTTTTGCTCCACGTAAGCCGTGGCCGTTGACACAGGCGCGTAACTGCCTGGCGAGGTGGTATTGGCATTTGTATCCGTAGTGGTCACTACCGGTTTTTGAATGATCGAACACGACGCCACAAACAACAGGATGACCAGGGAAGCCATCAGGATCTTTTTCATTGTTTTTGTCCCTTCTGGCGGACGAGGACCATGATGAGGATCAACAGCAGGCAGTTCACCCCTACGATGATAAGGATCAAGATAAGATGACTGGCCAACCATCCAAGGATGCCTGAGGCTGCAACCGGTGGCTGTGTCACCGCGGCAGCAGGGGTTGAATCGAGAGAGGGGGTCGGGAGGTTCGAAGCCTGCGACTCCATGCCCTGGATGGGAATGATCGTCGGCACCGGCGTGGGGTTCGCAGATTGTTCCTGTGCGACATCCTGGAGCGGTGCCAGGGAATAGGATCTGCGCCATTCATCTTGAAAACCCGCCAGGTCAAACCCGTAGGTCGTTTTCAGCGCTTCGTTCATCGCATCCCCTGCCTTGATGCCCTGCAGCAGGGCGAGCATCTTCTCTTTGCCGTAGGTCTGGATCAGGTAATCGACCATGTAATAAGATTGGCTGTAAGAAAGGTCAGCTTTATTAGGATCTTCAGCGAAACCGCCTGAAAGGACATTGAAAGAAAGCAGCGAGTCAGTCTTTACGTTCAGGTCAAAGAAGGCCACCTGGTCGCTGCTGGGTCCGCCCTCACCATACACGGCCAGACCTTCACTCAACCAGGTTGGCGTGGACCCGAGGCAGGAAAAGGTGTAATCGCCAACGAGCACGTGGGTCAATTCATGGGCTTCGGTGCTCTTTCCCCAATCAAGCTGCGCGGGGTCGATGCCGATGATGAGAATGTTATATTCCGGGTAGGCCAGACCACCCGTCCAGCCCGGCTCATAGAATACAGCATCACGCATATCCTGCGTGGTGGAGTATATATAGAGATCAATGGGCTGCGCCGAAACCATGCCGATATCCCCAGACAAGCGGCTTAATGCGGAGACGGCTGCTTTTTCGAGGGCGGTGCCATAAGAGGCACTGGACTCGTAATAGTGCAATCGAATCAGGCCGTCTTCCAACAGTTTCCAGTCGTGAATACTATCCAACCACAAGATCTCTTTTTTATCTGTAAACTCAGACTTACCTTGCTTGTCTATATACTCCCACTGCCACCAGATGGTGGTGCCTGGCGGTTCACCACCGCTCTGGCGCATGTCCCACTCCCAGCGGGCAGTGATGCTTGAGCCGGTGGTAAATTCCGGATAAGCCATGGCGCTGACAGATCCACAGGTATCTCGGTTGGTGCCGTAATGCAGCTTGATACGTGAGATAGCGTCTGCCGAATCGAGATCAAGGGTAAAAGCAACGCTGGTGGGAAAGGTCAGTTCCGCATTGTTTTGGGTCACCGATGCAGAAGCGCTTTTCAGTCCCACAAAACCATATGAGAATAAAAGGCAAATCGCCAGGAAGGCAGCAATCTTTTTCAAATTTCCCTCATCTTTCTGCGATGGTATATTGAGTAATCCTATAAAGGTCATGTATCTTTACCGTTAAGTCAATCCACTTAACATTAATCAGACCTAATTGTACCTGTTTGCTCCAAATGATTGAACCCTTCGTTTTTGAAGAAATTGGAGTCAATGAATTCAATTGTTATTTCAGTCTCACCCCTACCCCTCTCCATCCAAAGTATGGAGAGGGGTTTGAGGCAAGATATTAGTTACAGGCAATTCTTTTAGACGATAAACTGCGGGAAATGCCCTCTTTTGATTATAATTAATTGGTATTAGATCTACGTCATTTACCAAATCATCACCACCTCGTTAACCCAGGAGTACCCATGAACAAATTTTTCAGCATCTCACTTACCGCCATATTGGTTTTGACTTTAACTGGTTGTGGATTGTTAATTCCTGCCGCCGTGACACCCACGATCGCACCCACTATCACGATCGCGGCATTCCCAACTGAACCGGTAATTGAGACAGAAATTCCGCTGCCCACGGCGATGCCGCCTACCGCGACACCGTCACCCACCGCCACCCCTGCCCAGATCTCGATGATCAGTGCTGAAGTCACCATGGATACCTACAGTCTGCGAACCGGTCCGGGCCGATTGTTTACACGCATTGAAACGTATGATAGCGGAGCTGTGGTCAGTTTGTTTGGGCGCGAAATTTCCAATAACTGGGTGCTGGTCAAAACCAGCGATAATTACTCAGGCTGGATGAATGTGGTCGGCCTTAAGCTTTACGGCGACATCAATGCTTTACCCCTCTTCAAAGTGGATGATGCCCAGGTTCTGCAAGGACACGTATACCTGCCCGGTAAAATCCCAGCCAAAGCCATTCAGATCGCGATGAGCGAGAAAGGAAGTGACAGTTCCACAGCGCCACTGGAAAGCATCTCCAACCAGGACGGCCTGTGGGTCGTTTATCTTCCGGCGGATACAGTCGGCCAATGGATCATCGGTCCGAACGCCTGGGTGTGTGCAGATACCAACGCCGCCACCCCGAACGCGGAAGGATGCACACTGAACGGTACCCTGCCCAAGGCGCAGGAGATCACGCTGCCCTTCTCGCAAGACCTGGCGATCGAGTTTGAGATACTGCCTTTGAATCCGTAATCAGGCACTCAGGCACTCAGGCACTCAGGCACTCAGGCACTCAGGCACTCAGGCACTCAGGCACTCAGGCACTCAGGAAAGTGTAATTGAATGTCCTGATACCTGATTACTCCTCACTCATTACTGCTCTATGGAGGGAAAATCATGACAAAAAACATCCTGATCTTTGAAAGCAGTCCGCGGAAGAAGGGGAACACGGCGGTGCTGGCCAGGCAGGCTTCAGAAGGGCTGTGTGCAGCCGGGGTGGAGGTGGAGACGATCCATCTGCACGGGATGGCCATTGCGCCATGCAATCACTGCGACGGCTGTTTGCGTAAGAAGGTTCCCTGCCTCCAAAAAGACGATATGCAGGAACTCTACCCCAAAATGACGGCAGCGGACGGAATCATTTTGGCATCGCCGATCTACTGGTTCAGTATCAATGCGCAGCTCAAAATCTTCATTGACCGCTGGTACGGAATCGCCCAGATTCAACCTGATTTCCTTAAGGGCAAACCCATGG
>DAIEPS010000150.1 GCA_027348305.1 Anaerolineaceae bacterium
GAGCCGATTTCAACTCAAGAATGTCAGCATCGCCAGGCTGGTAATTGCAGCCGCCGGTTTGCAGGGTATCAAGCATAAATGGGGATGTCTGTAAGTTCATGCCCAGGCTGTCGATCCTGGCAGCGGCCAGGCTCGGGTCCCGGTTGACCTTGTAAGAATCGACCACCATGCAAAGATACTGTGCTTTCAGATCAGGACGTAAATAGCTGGCATCGACATCCTTCCATCTTACTGGAACCAACCACCAACCCAGAAGTGGCAAGCCGATGATCAACCCCACGACCAATCCGAGAATTCCGGTAATCAGGGGACGAGCTAGAAGTGATTTAATCTTGTCCATGTAAGAACTCCTGCAGGGATGCATGCCCTGTCACTTAAAAATTGCGATATGTTGAACTGTTGGAACACCAACAATTATTCAACAATAATGATGCAATTTTCGTGCCTATTCCTGCACTGTGACACCGACTTGCTCGATCAGGAAGCTCTCAGAACAATTTGTGCACTGAACTTCTTTTTTATTGGATAAAACCAACAAACCGCCGCATTTCGGGCAAGGAACAGCAACCGGACGCTTCCAACTGGTAAAGTCGCATTCTGGATAGTTCGCGCAGCCATAAAACGCACGACCTTTGCGTGTCTTGCGCATCACCAGGTCGCCGCCATCTTTCGGGCAGGCTACTCCGATCTTTTCAAGGATGGCTTCGGTATAGCGACAGGTTGGGAAGTCAGAACAACTGATGAATTTACCAAACCTGCCCCAGCGGATAACCAGTTCATGTCCGCATTTTGGACATTCCCTGCCGATCTTTTCGGGTTCTGATTTGGTGACAGGCATCTCTGCCTGGGCTTTTTTAACCTGGGGACCAAACTCGGCATAAAAATTGCCAATGACCTTCTGCCAGGCTTGCTTGCCTGCGGCCACCTGATCGAGGTCTTCTTCCATCACGGCGGTGAAACCCAGATCCACGATCTCAGGGAAATGATCCACCACTAGGTCATTGACGAGAAAACCGGTTTCTGTTGGAGAAAGCCGTTTCGCCTCACGAATTACGTATCCACGCTGTTGAATGGTTGAAAGGATGGGTGCGTATGTTGAAGGCCTTCCGATGCCGTTTTCTTCAAGTGCTTGCACCAGGGTTGCTTCTGTATATCTCGGAGGCGGTTGCGTGAAGTGCTGCTCAGGGATCAAACGGATCAGCTTCTGCTTCTGCCCTTCTTCAAGTCCGGCAGGTATGCGGATATTCTCACCCTCTTCAGATTTGGCGTCTTCATCCATGGTTTCTTCATAAACGACCAGGAAGCCTGGGAACTTTATCGTCGAACCGGATGCCCTGAAGAGATACTTATGATCCTGACCATCTGCCGCCACATCAACCGAAAGCGTGTCATAGATGGCAGATTCCATCTGGGAAGATATAAAACGTTGCCAGATAAGTTGGTAAAGTTTGAATTGTTCAGGCGCCAGGTAAGATTTGATTGCTTCAGGTTGTCTTAATACAGCCGTCGGCCGGATTGCTTCATGGGCTTCCTGGGCGGATTGTGCGCGCGTTTTATATTGCGGCGGTGTATCAGGCAGATAGTCTTTGCCGTAAGTTTTTTGAATAAAATTCCGGGCTTCTTTTTGAGCAACTTCAGCGATGTTGGTGGAGTCTGTACGCATGTAAGTGATCAAACCGGTCGCGCCACCTTCTCCAAGATCGAGACCTTCATACAACTGCTGCGCAATGATCATCGTGCGGCGGGCAGTGTAACCCAACCGTCTGGAGGCCTCTTGTTGAAGTGTACTGGTGATAAAGGGTGCCGCCGGTTTGCGGCGCCGTTCGCTCTTCTTGATCTTGTTGATCGAAAAAGGTGAGGCCTCAATATCAGCCAGGTAGCTTTCTGTCTTTTGTTTGTTGGATAGCTCCGGTTCGGCGTCATCAATTTTGACCAGTTTGGTAAGGTAAGACGACTTCTTGCTTTCAGGGGTGATTTCCGCCTGAATGGACCAGTATTCTGTCGCCTGAAAATCATCGATCTCGCGCTCACGCTCAACCACCAGTCTCAGCGCCACGGATTGCACACGTCCCGCTGAGAGCCGGCTTCGTACTTTTTCCCACAATAACGGACTGATGGAGTAACCCACCAGTCGGTCAAGAATACGGCGGGCTTGCTGCGCATCCACCAGATCCATATAAATGTCACGCGGATTGGCAAAAGCTTCATTGATGGCGCCTTCGGTGATCTCATGAAAAACCACACGATGAGCCAGTGTTGGGTCAATTTCTGCCGCTTCCATCAAATGCCAGGCGATCGCTTCACCTTCACGGTCAGGGTCAGTGGCGAGGTAGATCTGTTCGGCATCCTTGGCAAGGGCTTTTAATTCTTTTACCACTGCCCTTTTTTCATTGGGCACCCGGTATTTTGGTTTAAAGTCGTTCTCCACATCCACGGATAATTCTGAGCGTAACAGGTCACGCACGTGACCTATAGAGGCTCTAACGGTGTAACCCTTGCCCAGGAATCTGCCAACCGTCTTGGCTTTGGCAGGGCTTTCGACAATGACCAGTTTGCCGCTGCGGGGTTTTACTTTTTTGGCTGGTTTTTGCATCCCTTCATGCGCAGGCGTGCTGCCCATGCGATACATGCTCGTGCCGCATACAGGGCATTTCCCTCTCGTGACGGGTGTTCCAACTGCATTAAACTCTGCCACTGCATCTTTAATCTCTCGTTTAGTCTTGCATTTTACACAATATGCTTCCATGACCTGACCTATAAATAATTGGTTTTGTATTCTTCAGTTTAAGATGCTAATCATACTTTGGTTTTAACCTTGAAGATGAATAAAAGGTGCATCAGATAAGTTCACCGAACATATTCAGAACACTTTTCTTTTCAAGCCTGCAATAGTCGCATAAAATATACCGCATTTAATGAGTATTATCGACCAAATAACTGCCCTTTGTTTCTCGAGCGGCCACATAATGCATACCGCCAACCTGGGTCACCATACCTTTTAGTTCCATCATGGTGAGTGTAGCCGATACTTCGCTTATCGGCAACCCTGACAAACTGCATAATTCATCTACGTGCAACGGATCTTGAGACAAACAGTTCAACAAGTTCTTTTCTACAACACTTGTAGGATTCATCTTGCGGGTTAACTGTTTTTCTGGAATTTGCTCCAGTTTTAAAGCATCCAAAATTTCAGCCATCTTCAATAACGGACGGGCTCCCTGTTCGATCAAGCGGTTGGTACCTTCACTCTGGGGAGTCAATATGCTGCCGGGAACCGCAAATACATCCCTTCCTTGTTCAACAGCAAATTCAGCCGTGATCAGTGCGCCGCTTTTCTCACCAGCTTCAACTACAACAGTGGCCAATGACAGGCCTGAAATGATGCGGTTCCGCGGTGGAAAATTCACGCCGTCTGGAGGGGTTCCCATTGCATAATCGCTGACCAAGGCACCTTGTGAAGCGATCTCACCGGCAAGTTTTCGGTGCTCAGGTGGATAGATGACATCCACGCCGCTGCCAAGGACGGCTATACTTCTGCCGCCGGCCTGCAGAGCAGTCTGGTGGGCAATGGCATCCACTCCGCGGGCAAGCCCGCTCACAACGGTTACACCATTCTGTGCTAAAAATCTTGAAATTTCCGCTGCCACCTGCCTACCGTAAGGGGTGACTCGCCTGGTGCCTACGACGGCAACCGCCCAGTCATCCTCAACGTTGATCGAACCATAAATGAACAATACAGGCGGAGCCTGGTTTATTTCTTTTAAACGTCTTGGATAGTCTGGATCGTCCCAGGTCATCACCTTGACGTGTTTCTTTTCGATATTAGCCATGATGAGTTCAAGGTCGACTTTATTCCGCATCTGTTGGAAATTTTCGACAATTTTAAGGGGAAGTCCAGCGGCGAGTAGACCTTCCTGAGGAGAGTTCCAGGCAATCTCCAACGTCCCAAAGAAGTCCAATATCTGCCGTAAACGGACAGCGCCAATACCTTTAACTAAATTGAATCCCACCCAATAGGCTTTTGCATCCACCCCAACCTCTTATTCCCACTCAGGCAGTCTGACAACCATTATCCGTGACTCTCGGTCGATCGAGCGTACCGCATCGCGGATGGCTGGCAGAAGAAGCTCCTCACCATTTTCTTTCTTGATTATATAGACATCATTCGCGCCGGTCACCAGGATTTCTGAAACGGTTCCGACTGCGTTGCCGTCTTCTTCAACCACTATCATACCAATGATCTCATGATGATAATATTCACCTTCAGGCAGTTGATTGGCATCTTCTGTTTTGATCGAAACGATCTGGTTTCGCAATATGGATGCCTTGTCACAATCATTTAAGCCCTTAAAGCTTATCAACATCTTATCCGCTGTAGGTCTGACAGTGGCGACCTCATATTCCATTTGCGAGCTTCCGATATGCACAATATTTCCGGGGACGATTTTCTCCGGAAAATCGGTCAAGACTTCCATAATGATCTCACCTTTTACGCCGTGAGTTCTTTGAAGCTTGCCAATGGTTAAAAATACAGGCCCACCCGACTGGGGCGAGCCTGTTTTTTGAATACGTTTCGATGAAGTGGACTCGGCAGTTGTCATCGAGGTTCTGCAACGTCCAGAGTAGCTTGTTTGCCTTCACGGGCGGCAGCAACGCGCAGCAATACACGCATGGCGTTTGCCACTCTGCCGCTCTTGCCAATCACCCGACCCATGTCTTCTTTTGCGACATGCAGTTCAAGATTTTCCCGTCCGCCATTGCGAAATTGGGAAACAACAACCTGAGAAGGATCGTCAACGAGCGAAAGTGCAATATATTCGATCAGCTCTTTCACAGTTCCTCCTTCCGCCCT
>DAIEPS010000151.1 GCA_027348305.1 Anaerolineaceae bacterium
TCGCAAAGTTAATGCCTTATTTTACCAAAAATTGATCGGCACCATTTACGCCAGCGTCGTTTTTGGCTCGTTTCCCGCACTATTGAAACAAAGTCAAAACCCGCCTAGATAAACCCAGGCGGATTATTGTTTTATGGGGTCTATCTCAAATTGCGCGAAGATTCATCCAGGCGGGCGAGTTCATCCGCAGAGAGGACGAAGTTCATGGCGCCGGCGCTCTCCTGCGCCTGGCGAACTTTGGTGGCGCCCGGTATGGTGACCACGCTGTCCCCGTTAAAGTGGATGACCCAGTTCAATGCAACCTGGGCAAGCGTGGCGTTGTGGTTGGCCGCGATCTCTTCCATCACACCGATCAATAGCCGGGTTTGTTCAAGTTCACGCTTCAGCGTACCCCTGTAGTACAGGTTCTTGTTTTGAAGCAGTTCAGGGTTCTGGTGATATTTGCCTGTCAGAATGCCGCTGCCTAACGGGGTATACGCCACGATGGTGATGCCTAATTCTTTGGCGGCTGCAAGAGTGCCATCCGTTTCGATCTCGCGGTGGATCAGGCTGTAGCGCATCTGATTCACGGCCAGGGGAAGTCCGCGTTTGGCAAGGGCATCGTACGCCCTGCGCATGCGGTCTGCGTTGAAGTTGCTCACCCCCACCGACTTGATCTTGCCGGCTTCCACCAGGTCAGCCATCGCATCCATTTCAGCTTCGGGAGTGGAGAAACTCCAGGGCTGGTGGATCATGTAGTTCGAGATGGTGTAACCCTGCAGAAAACGCAGCCGGTCATCAATGGTTTTGTGAATATTACTGGCGGTTCTAAACAACGGCAGCCACTTGGTTTCAATGACCACATCCTTATCCGCGGCGCCTGCGGCTTTCAGGCCGTCAGCCAGTGCAGTTTCGGATACTCCCGCGCCATACATTTCAGCAGTATCAAAGAAATTGATCCCGCCATCCAGGGCAGCCTTGATGATGGCGTTTTTATCTTCATGAGAGATCGTCGGGAACATCGCACCGATCAATCCACCGCCGCCAGACAATTCCATCACACCCAACCCAACCGGAGAGACCATGATATCGGTCTTTCCGAGCCTTCGTAATTGTTTAACATCCACCATGTAACACTTCCTTTCTTAAAATACCTCGCTTGAGTATAGACCGCGAATGAATGATTTTCGTAAGATTTCTTGCATGTTTATCGTGTATTTCATTAAGGGGACATATGCTATACTCTCACTCATGACCAAGATCGCCATTCTCTCGGACCTGCACGGCAACATGCCGGCCATTGAAAAAGTCCTCGCGGATCTCAAAACCCGCCAGATCGAACGCGTCTTCTGCCTGGGAGACCTGGCCTCCGGGCCGTTGTGGCCCCGAGAAACGATCGAGCTCTTGATGCAGAAAGACTGGGTCTTCGTCCGCGGCAACCACGACCGAAACCTGGTGGAGCGTGCCCCTGAGAAACTGGGCGATTCGGATGCCTACGCCTACAAACAGTTTGACCGAAAACACCTTGATTGGCTGGCGACTCTTCCCGCCACGCTTGAAATCGAGAATACTTTCTTACTGTGCCACGGATCCCCAACCAAAGACACGACCTACCTGCTGGAATCCATCGAAAACGGCAGGGTGAGGCTATCAACCCCCGAAGAGATCAAGCCCAAACTGAACGGCATCCGCCTGCCCATCCTGCTTTGCGGACACTCGCATACACCGCGTATGGTGACCCTGGAAAGCGGTTTGACCATCATCAACCCCGGAAGCGTAGGTTTGCCGGCTTATGAAGACGCTTCTGACGGCTATTTCGTGGTCGAATGCGGTTCGCCTCACGCGCGATACGCGGTGATCGAAAAGACGATGGAAGGCTGGAAGACAGAGATCGTGCTCCTCCCCTACGACCATGAACTGGCAGCCGCCCAAGCTCACAAGAATAAACGTCCCGATTATGAGATCGGGCTGCGCACGGGCTTCATGCGCGGAGATTCCATCCCCATTTACGGGTAAGCTTAGTAATTCAATTCACTAAAAATAATTGATTTTTTACCCTAATAAAATGCTTCGTAAAATTTGCCTCACCCCTGCCCCTCTCCATTAAAAATGGAGAGGGGTTTTGTATAAATCCATTCATGGAACCAATGGTATTCAAGGAACGTCTTAAATGGGAGACACTTATATTGGAGAAAAAAAATGAAAAATCGTTTGATCGTATTGACTTTAATCTTGACTCTGACGTTGCTACTTGGAGCATGTTCCACTCAAGCCAGTTTGACAGATACCAAATGGCAGCTCACCAGCCTGGCCGGTAAAGCCCCGCTGCCTGATGTTAATGTTACGCTAAACTTCAGCAAAGACGCCATCGGCGGCAACGACGGATGTAATACCTTTGGCGGATCCTATAAAACGACGAAAGAGACACTCACTTTTGGAAATGACATCTTTTCGACGATGATGTATTGCACGGATGAGATCGCGGTTCAATACAAGGCTTTTTACGAATCGCTGAAGCAGACTGCAACTTATACCCTCACGAATGGCAGCCTGACGTTAATTGATGCCAATGGAAAAGTCCTGGCTGAATTTGCTGCCAGCCAGAATTAATTCCGGTCGGCCTTCACAAAGATCAGCTCCCGCTCGTCATGGTAGATTTCGATCCAATTGGATGACAAGGAGACTGCCGTGATGAGCGGTTTTCCGTGTGTCTGATCGAGCAACAGCACGTTGACGCCATAGCCATCAAGGATTTTTTGCCAATCATAAGACGCACGCATCAGGCGTTCGTTATCCATGAAAATCTGCTTGTTAAAATCTTCGATACGGTTTGTGATCCAGACAGGCCGCTCAGACAGCGCGTAAGACATATAGATCGAAGCCACCCAATTCGCCCAGATATGCTCAGGCAGTTCGGGGTGTGCCTTGATCCAATCCACGGCTTCTACAGGGGTGGTATCGGCCAGCGTTGCGGGAGCCTGCGCCCACCACTGCTGCCGAATCCCAGGCAAAAAAGCGAGCGACAAGACCAGCACCAGCACACCAAGCGCCAGGTTGAATTTTCTCCGCGGAAATACAGGCCGCGGATCGAGGAAACGCTCGAGCCAGGGGGCTGCCAACTGCGCCAGTAACAAAGCCTCAACCAACGAGAACCACAGCACGTATCGGATGCTCGAAAGCGCCATCCAGCCAAAGCCCAAAAACAAGACCCACCACAATAAATTGACTTTCACCTTACTGAAAGCCGCCAGCAACGCCATCACCAGCAGCGAGCCAAAGAAAAGATTTAATTGCCAACCCTGGTTCATGGGCGGCTGCCATTCGGAGCTGTAGGTCTTGATCAGATCGTTGGTGATCATCCCGACAGTGTTCGTCCATAAGTGAAACCCGTAAGGGTTGATAAGGGTCGCAGCCAGGCTGAGCAGGATGGCACTGGAGAGAAGTTTGCGGCTGCCGGAACCAAAGATCAAAGCCGAAAACAGCAGCACAAACAACAAGATAAATGATCCGTGCAGGTTCACCCACAATACTGAGACAAGAGGCAGCAGCCAGAGCAAACGGTAGTGTCGATTCTGCCACCGAAGCAGAATCAACAAAGTGAGCCCAAATAAGGGCATTGCAAAATTTTGCGGCCGGGAGGACCAGTTGTTACTTCCCATCAAGGCCGTGATCAGCAGCACCAGGCTGGCCGAAAGCGGACCGAGTTTGAGTTCGCGCAAGCAAAGCCAGACAAAGACGTACAACCCAACCACACAAAGGCCCATCACCAGTATGGTTAGTGTTAGTCCACCAACTTTGTAAATGCCCAGCATTATCAAAGATGCCAGCCAGTAAGAGAAAACAGCCGGCTCCCCCCCGCTGGTGTAGGTCATAAACTCGGTCGTGGGGATGGCGTGCGTGCGCACTATCTGGTCCCCGATGCGCAGGTAAGTCCAGTAGTCGCTGGGCTCAAGGGGCATTAAAACCACTATTATAAAGATGGCTGCCAGAACAAGGCTGAGCAGCAAGAAACCCGCCAGCGACGATCTCGTCTTCGATGCAGCCACTGTCTGATTCATTTCAAGACCCCAGCATCGATCGGGTTCACCCTGGCGAAAATGACGGTTTGTTCGTCGCGATAGACCTCTTTCCATTCAGGTGAGGCGGATGCAGCGGCGATCAGGTCGGGTTGGTTCTCAATACTTGGCATGAGCAGATTGACACCATAATGATCGAGCAGCGACTGCCAGTCAAAATCCGCTTTGGCAATGTGTTTGTTGTCGCTGAATTGTACAGGAGGAAAATCTTCAAAGCGGTTAGTCATAAACAGCCTGCGTTCAGACAGCGCAGAGGTCAGGTAAGTGGAATAAGTAAAGTCACTCCACAAATTATCAGCATATTGAGGGTTGGCACTGAGCCAATCCACGGCTTGCACCGGGGTGGTGGCACTTGCAACCGGCGGGGCCTGCTGCCACCAAGAGGCGCGCAGCCCGGGCAGCAAGGCGATGGGGAATAAGAGCAGTAACACGCCCAGCACACGGTTGAAAGCAAGATTCTGGAACCGGTCTTTGCCCTCGAGATGGCGGGCAAAAAAAGGCGCCAGGATCATGCCCAACACCAGAGCTTCAACCGGCAGGAACCACACACCGTATCGAACGGTTGAGAGTGCCATCCAACCAAAACCTGCAAACCAGACCCAATAGATGAAGCTGATCTTCGGTTTAATAAAGGCGGTGAGCACGGGGATGGCCAGTAAAGTTGCATAAAATAAATTCGCCTGCCAACCTTCGTTGGTAGGCGATGCCCATTCCAAACTGAATGAGCGGATGGCCTGGCTGTTGACCATGGAAAACATGCTGGTCCATAAGCTGAAACCATAATAATTG
>DAIEPS010000152.1 GCA_027348305.1 Anaerolineaceae bacterium
CAATCTGGCAGCACGCTGCGCGCATCCCCTCTACACTTGGCTATGCCCGCTCCCAAAACAACAACCACTTGCTGAGCGAAGCGCTTGGGTTGGTGATCGCCGGCTCAATTTTTTCAACGAAATCATCCCTCGCGCGCTTTTGGCTGAGTCTCGGACTTAAAGAATTCAACCGCGCCATTCTGAACCAGGTTGAAGTGGACGGCACTTACGCACAGCACAGCGCCAATTATCACCGCCTCATGCTCCAGCTATCTTTACTCTACTCTGGCTATGCGAAGCAAAATAAGATTGAAATTCAACCAGAAGTGGCAGACCGCCTGGCTGCCGCCGCGCGCTGGCTGGCCGCCCAACTGAATCCGATCAGCGGATGGCTGCCCAACCTCGGGCACAACGACGGTTCGCTGCTGCTCCCCATGGGCACGACCGAATTCCGCGACTACCGCCCCACCCTTCAGGCTGCTGCACTGGCGTTTATGGGTCAGCCCTGCCTGCCATCAGGCGCATGGGATGAACTCGCCCTCTGGCTTGGACTGCCTATTTCAATCAGAGTCAACGAATTTCTAACAATTGCTTCACCTGCGGTTCATAGTATTACCACTTCAAACAAACGAGCCACGCTCCGCGGCGTTACCTTCCACGGAAGACCTGCACATGCCGACCAACTGCATCTCGAAGTGTGGTGGGATGGCATCAACATCGCCCAGGACGCCGGCACCTTTTCATATAATAATGCCCCGCCCTGGCAGAATCCCTTTTCTTCCACATTGGTGCACAATACGCTTTCCATTGATGACCTGGACCAGATGGAAAGGGCTTCAAAATTCCTCTGGCTGCGCCAGGCACAGGCCAAATGGCATGCCGCTCCCTCCAGTGATATTTTGATGGCCAGCCATGACGGCTACCGCCGTGCAGGCGTGATCCATCAGCGCATCGCCACCTTCGTGGATGCACAGCAGTTTGAGGTCGTCGACCAGGTGCATTTCATCCGTAAAACGGGCCTGCACCAGGTCACCCTCCACTGGCTGCTGGCCGACTGGCATTATCAACTTGAAGACAATCTTTTGTCTATATCCTCCGGAAACCGGAAGATCAAAGTCAGCTTCCATGCGAGTCTGAAAGAGGATGCCTCAATGGTCTCACCGTCTGATGTTGCTCTCATCCGCGGAGGCGAGAAATTGACCGGCAAAGGCTTGAATCCAATTCTAGGCTGGGCATCAGACACTTACGGTGAAAAACACCCCGCCCTTTCTCTTTCGGTCCGATACAAGGCCAACACGGATCTGCAAATCGTGACCCGCTTTGAGTTTATTGATAGCACCTCAGGTTTACAAGGATAGGCATGCACATTCTTCTCATTCATCAAGCATTCGCAGCCATCAACGAACCCGGCGGCACCCGGCATCATGAGATCGCCAGGTACCTGGTCAAAGGGGGCCACCAGGTGACAATCATCACCAGCCCGGTGAGCTACCTGACCGGACAGAACGCCCAGTCCCGAAGTCGTTGGGTTACCCGTGAAACTTCCGAACCCGGCATCACCATCCTGCGCGCCTACACCTACCCGGCGCTGCACCGCAGTTTTTTCCACCGCATCCTCAGTTTTTTTAGTTTCATGTTTTCTTCCTTCTTCATCGGGCTGAGTGTCAAAAAGGTTGACCTGGTCTGGGGTACAACGCCTCCCATTTTCCAGGGCTGGACGGCATGGCTGTTGGCCCGGTTGAAAGGCGTTCCCTTTATGTTTGAAGTGCGCGACCTGTGGCCGGCTTTTGCCATCGCGGTGGGAGTGTTAAAGAACAAAACCCTTATCCGCATGTCAGAATGGCTTGAACACTTCCTCTACCGGCACGCGGACGAGATGGTGGTCAATTCACCCGGCTTCATCGAGCACATCCGCCAGCGCGGCGCAAAAAAGATCACACTTGTGGAAAACGGTGTAGATGTCAGCATGTTTGACCTCAGTGAGAACGGGGCTGATTTCAGAAAGACGCATCACCTCGAAAACAAGTTCATTGCACTTTACGCAGGTGCGCACGGCATTTCAAACAACCTGGGGGTCATCCTTGAAACTGCGCTGATCACCCTGGAAGACCCTGACATTGCCTATGTCTTCGTCGGGGACGGCAAGGAAAAAAGCAACCTGATGGATGAGGCAGCCACAAAAGGGCTCACCAACATCCTCTTTCTGCCGTCCGTCCCCAAGATGGAAATGAACGCCGTGCTGGCTGCCGCGGATGCCTGCATTGCCATTTTAAAACCCATCGAGATGTACAAGACCACCTATCCAAATAAGGTGTTTGACTACATGGCCGCCGCCAAACCCGTTTTACTGCTGATCAATGGCGTGATTCGCAAGGTGGTGGAGGAGGCAAAATGCGGCGTATTTGTCGAACCCGCAGATGCACAGGCTCTTGCCGACCAAATTAAAATCATGCATAATGATTTGAAGAACACACATCAAATGGGCAGGAATGGACGCGCGTACGTGGAGCAGCATTTTGACCGCGCAGCCCTGGCCGCAAAAATGGAAGAAGTCTTCATTCGCTTGTTGAGGTCCGATGAAAAGTAGTATCCTGGTCGTCGAGGACGAAAAAGCCCTGCGTGAAACACTGGAATACAACCTCACCAACGAGGGTTACGAGGTTGAAACCAGTGCAGACGGTCTCGATGCCTACCAAAAAGCTCACGCCGGCAATTACAACCTGATTCTGCTGGATATTATGCTGCCGGGAATGGATGGATTCGAGATCTGCCGCAAGATCAGAGCAGAGAAGAACACACCCATATTAATGCTGACCGCCCGTGATGACGAGATCGACCGCATCGTGGGGCTTGAAGTCGGCGCAGATGATTACATGGGTAAACCCTTTTCAATGCGTGAATTGTTGGCACGGGTCAAAGCCATGCTGCGCCGCGTCAGATTAATGCAGGAAGATAACGTTCCTGCTGTAGTTGAAACTTCACCCAAGGAAGTATTGAAATTTGGCGACCTGGTGATTGATTCGATCCGCCGCGAAGTACGTATCAAAGACCAAAACCTGGAATTAAAACCCAAGGAATTCGAGCTGCTGCATTACCTCGCCCTCAATCGAGGAAGAGCACTTTCACGGGATAAAATTCTTGAAGAAGTTTGGGGATGGGATTATATGGGCGAAAGCCGCACCGTAGATGTTCACATCCGGTGGCTGCGCCAGAAAATAGAAATTGACCCCGCCGAACCCAAACGATTAATGACTGTCAGAGGTGCCGGTTATCGATTCGAAGGATAAAAAATGAAGGGTTTATCGTACGTTCAAAAAACCGTGATTCCCTACCTCATTTTGCTGGCAATCTCGCTCGCCAGCGTGGGGATTGCCACGGCCCGTTTCTTTGACCAATTCGTACTGGAAAATTGGGAAAAAGAATTATCCTCGGAAGCGCAGTTAATATCAGGCCAACTTACTACAGTCCTTGCCAATTTGGAACCGGGCACCGACCTTTCACCGTTGGCCAAACAATACATGGCTATTACCGGATATCGTACGACTATCATCCAACCAGATGGATGGGTGATTGGTGAAACGGATTACCCTGTCTCAGAGATGGAAAATCACCTGACCCGGCCTGAAGTACAAGCCGCGCTGCAAGGAACTCCCCACCCCACCATAAGAATGAGCTCCACCCTGCGTGAGAGATTTATTTACGTTGCCGTGCCCATAAAACAGGATAACAAGGTTATCGGCATCGTCAGGCTGGCAAAATCACTCCAAGCCTACGACCAGACCGTAAAGAAATTCCGCACCTTGTTTTTCATGTTTGCCGGCTTCAGTCTGCTCATATCTCTCATTTTCATGGTGCTGCAATCCACCAGATGGTTAAATCCCCTGCGCAAAATTAGTGAAAAAATATATGCCTCAACCGAAGGGGAACTCAGGGTGATCGAAGGTAAAGAAAGGCGTGACGAGATCGGGTTGGTGGTGGCTGCCCACAACGCCCAGGTGGAAAAGAGCAAACGCCAGATCCAGGCTCTGCAAAATGAACGCACCAAACTCTCTGCCATCCTTTTCAACATGACAGATGGTGTCATCCTGGTAAATTCTGAAGGCGTGGTAACCCTGATCAACCCCACGGCTGAAAAGATCTTCAGTGTTTCGATGGAACCCATCCACGGTGACACATTGATCGAGGTTGTCAGGCAGCACCAGATTGTCGAACTTTGGCAGCAAACGCTGCAAACAGGCAAATCCCAATCCATCACCATCCAAACCTCGATGGAAAAAGACAGCATCCAGGTGATCTCATCGCTGCTTGGACCGATCCTACCCGGAGAGGTATTACTGCTGGTTCAAGACCTTACCTTGCTGCACAAACTTGAAACCGTGCGCAAAGACTTCATCAGCAACATTTCGCATGAACTGCGCACACCGCTAGCTTCGCTTAAAGCGCTGTCTGAGACTTTACAGTCAGGGGCCTTGCAAGACCCGACGGTTTCAAACCGCTTTCTGCATCAAATGGATGAGGAGATAGATAACCTCACCCAGATGGTTCAAGAGCTGCTGGAACTTTCCAAGATCGAGTCAGGCAAAGTACCGCTTGAAAAGAAGTCATGTTCGATCAGTGAAATTGTCACCGGTCCGGTCGAACGCATGCGCATGCAGGCGGAACGTGCCGGCATCATACTTGAATTGACCCTGCCAGAGCATTTGCCCGACGTCGAGGTGGATAGACCCCGCATCCAGCAGGTGTTCGTGAATTTGATCCATAACGCAATCAAGTTCACCCCAACCGGTGGCTCGATCAAAGTGTCTGCAGCTCAACAAGACCAGTTAATTCACTTCAGCATCGAAGATAC
>DAIEPS010000153.1 GCA_027348305.1 Anaerolineaceae bacterium
GATGAGCCCACGCGACCATCCACATGGTGGTGGTGAAGGCCGTCAACCTGCCGGTATGCCCGGTCCGAAATCCCCGTGGGGTAAACCTACTCGTGGCTATCGAACCCGTCGTTATAAGGGCAGCAACCAGTATATTGTGAGACGCCGGAACGCCGGTAATCGATAAGATGCTGTTGATCTTTATCGAGAAAGAAGGACGAGGATATGTCTAGATCGCTTAAAAAAGGGCCGTTTGTAGCCCCAAAGCTTTTGAAAAAAATAGAAGCAATGAATGCCAAGAACGAGAAGAAAGTTCTGCGCACCTGGAGCAGGGCCAGCACGATCTTCCCGCAGATGGTTGGGCATACCATTGCTGTTCATGATGGACGACGGCATGTGCCCATTTACATCACCGAGAATATGGTTGGTCATCGATTGGGTGAATTCGCCCCGACCCGCCACTTCCGCGGCCATGCCTCAGAGAAATCAACTGGAGCGAAATAACCATGGCTACTGATATTCGTGCCGAGTTAAAGAATTGCGGTGTTTCGGCTCAAAAAACCCGCCTGGTTATCGATATGGTTCGTGGCAAAAATGCCGTTGAAGCATTGGCGACTTTGAAATTCGCCAACAAATTGGCTGCCATGCACGTGGGCAAATTGATTTCATCCGCAGTTGCGAACGCTGAAGAGAATTTTGGCGTCAGCCGAGAAGATCTCGTCGTTTACAAAATCACTGCTGATGAAGCCCCCACACGTAAGTGGCGCCGTTTTGGAGCCCGCGGTCGTTTCAAACCGTTGTTGAGACGCTCTTCTCACATCACGGTTGTGCTGCGAGAGAAAGAATAAATTCGAGAGGGGCAGAGAATTTCTTTGCTCCCATGAAATAGACACCAGGAGAAATTATGGGTCGAAAAGTTCATCCAATAGGTTTTCGTCTTGGCATCAACCAGCCCTGGGAAGGCAGATGGTTTGCTGAGGGAGCAGAGTATCGCACTCAACTCCATCAAGATATCGTCATCCGCAAAATGGTTGCAAAAGAAGCTGAAAAAGCTGGTATTTCTACCGTCGAGATCGAACGATACCCTGGCAAAGTCAAGGTATCCATCCATACCGCCAAACCCGGTATTTTGATCGGCAGAAAAGGTGACTCAGTTAAGAAGATCCGCACCGATCTTGAGGCACTGACTGGCAAGAAAATCGATCTTGAAATCAAAGAGATCAAAGCCCCGGATTGCGATGCCTTATTGGTCGCAAAGAACATCGCCGGACAGATCGAACGTCGTGTCAGCTATCGCCGTGCCATGAAGCGTGCTTTACAGCAAGCCATGCGCCAGGGCGCTGAAGGGATCAAGGTTTCAGTCTCAGGCCGTTTGAGCGGCGCTGAAATGGCCCGTATCGTCTGGATGCGCGAAGGACGTGTTCCTTTGCAGACCTTGCGCGCCAACATTGATTTCTCTCGTGCTGAAGCACTTACCACTTATGGCCGTATCGGCGTCAAGGTATGGATCTATAAGGGTGAAGTTCTACCCGTTGTGGAAGAGAAAGTTGAATCCACTGAGGGTGTATACGTAAGTGAATAGACTCTACACTGGGTTGTTATTCCAGGGTTTACGAAAGAGGTAGTAGCTATGTTGATGCCAAAACGTGTAAAGTGGCGCAAGCAGCAACGCGGTCGCATGACCGGCATCTCGCTGCGTGGCGCTGAAATGACCTCTGGTGAATATGCCTTACAGGCAGTTGAACCAGGTTGGGTTACCGCGCGCCAGATCGAAGCAAGCCGCCGTACCATCGTCCGTGCAATGAAACGCCATGGTAAGGTGTGGATCAGGATCTTCCCTGACAAACCGTATACCCATCGCCCCCCTGAAACTCGTATGGGTAAAGGTAAAGGCAGCGTGGAGTATTATGTCGCAGTCGTGAGACCGGGCAGAATTATGTTTGAGATCAGTGGGCTTGAGCACGAAGAAGCTGTTGAAGCTTTGAAACAGGCCGCCTACAAATTCTCGATCAAAACAAAGATTATCGCTCGTAATCAGCCTGCAGGAGAAAGTTTATGAAAACTAAAGAAATGCGACTCCTGTCAACTGGTGAATTGAAGACCAAACTTGAAGATGCCCAGCATGAGTTGATGAATCTCAGGTTTCAGGTAGTAACAGGTCAATTAACAGACACCAGTCGGTTAAAGATCACTCGTCGTGAGATCGCAACATTTGAAACAATGCTGCGCGAACGCGAACTGAGTATCAATTCGGAAGGTGAAAAATGAACGAACGACGGCGCATGACTGGAACGGTTACCAGTAACAAAATGATGAAAACCGTTGTGGTTAAAGTGGACCGAACTTATCGGCACCCGCTTTACCGAAAAGTTGTTCACGCATCCTCCAAGGTGAAAGCCCACGATCTTTTGGGCTGCAATATTGGTGATATCGTGACCATCGTTGAGGTTGCCCCTATTTCACGTGACAAAGCATGGTCCGTTGAGACCATCGTCAAACGTGAGGGCAAATCCCTCGACATCGCAGCTGAGGAGGTTGTTGAATGATTCAACATGAGTCTCGGCTAAAGGTAGCAGATAACACTGGCGCGCGTGAATTGCTGGTTATTCATGTTACCGGCGGTTCAACCCGCAAGTGGGGCGGCGTGGGTGACATTGTTGTCGCCACTGTAAAATCCGCTGCACCGCAAGGTTCGATCAAGAAAAGCGAAGTGGTGAAGGCTGTTATTGTTCGCACTGCCAAAGAATGGCGTCGTGAAGATGGCTCCTCCATCCGCTTTGATGACAATGCCGCGGTGATCCTGGATGCGGACGGTCAGAATCCTAAGGGTACACGTATCTTTGGTCCAGTCGCACGCGAATTGCGTGAAAAGGGCTTTATGAAGATCGTTTCGTTGGCTCCAGAAGTGCTGTAGAGCCGACTGGTAGGAGAGAACTGTGAATACCAAGATTCGCAAAGGCGATACTGTCGAAGTGATCAGCGGCCGGGAAGATGATAAGGGCCAGCGCGGTGAAGTGATCAAAGTTATGCCTGAAGTTGAACGTGTTGTCGTGCAGGGCATCAATATGCGCACAAAACACCAACGGCAGGTTCAATCTCAGGGTCGCACGGTCAATCCTGGCAAGGTTCGTTTTGAAGCACCCGTCGCTGTATCCAACGTGATGATTGTTTGCAAAAAATGCAACAAACCCACACGTGTGGAACTTTTACGCGAAGATGGCAAATCAAAGCGTGTCTGCAAGGAATGCAACGCGATTATCGATGATTAAGCCGTTTGGGAGAGTGTTTTAATGAATATTTTGAAGGAACGTTACCAGAAAGAGATCTCACCGGCTTTGATGAAATCGCTGGGTCTGACCAACATCATGCAGATCCCCCGAATCACAAAAGTTGTGGTCAATATTGGCCTCGGTGAAGCAATGGATAATCCCAAGGCGCTCGATGCCGCGGTGATTGATTTGACCACCATTACCGGTCAAAAACCGGTCGTGACCAAGGCGCGCAAAAGCATTGCGAACTTCAAACTTCGCGAAGGCCGCGCCATTGGAACCGCAGTCACCCTGCGTGGTGATCGCATGTGGTCTTTCCTTGATCGTTTGATGAATATTGTGCTGCCCCGTGTTCGTGATTTTCGCGGTGTGTCACCTAATTCATTCGATGGTCGTGGAAACTACACTCTCGGGTTGAGAGAACAGATCATCTTCCCTGAGATCGAATACGATAAAGTTGATAAGGTCCGTGGTTTGGAAATTACGATCGTCACCACTGCCACGACAGATGAACAAGCGACCGCTTTGCTGGCGTTGCTTGGCATGCCTTTCAGGAAGGACTAATATGGCATCGAAGTGCATGGAATATCGTGAACAACGACGTAAATACGTATATCAAGTACGGAACCGCTGCAAACGCTGCGGACGTCCACGTGGATATATGCGTCGATTTGGACTTTGCCGTATTTGCTTTAGAGAGCTTGCTCTCGAAGGCCAAATCCCTGGCGTGACGAAATCATCCTGGTAAGAGCCAGCTCGGAGGAAGAAACATGAGTGTTAATGATCCAATTGCAGATATGTTGACCCGTATCCGGAATGGCACAATGGCCAGCCAATCCGTTGTGGCTATGCCTCAGTCAAAGATCAAGGGCGAAATTGCCCGAATTTTGAAAGAGGAAGGCTTTATTGAAGGATATGAAGTTGTCGAAAGCGATAAACCCAGTGTTCAGACCCTTAGGGTGAAACTGAAATATGTGGGTGAACGCCGACAACGTGCTTCAGTGATCACTGGTCTCGAGAGAATCAGTCGACCTGGACGGCGTGTTTATACGCAAAAACAAGATATCCCCTGGGTACTTGCAGGAATGGGTATCGCGATCCTTTCCACCCCCAAGGGTGTGATGACCGGACAGAGAGCCCGCCAATTGAATGTCGGCGGTGAATTGCTCTGCAAGGTCTGGTAGCCCAGTGGAATCAAGGAGGATTAAAACGTGTCTCGTATAGGTCGATTACCAGTGACTGTTCCAGAGTCCGTCAAGGTAGAACTTAACGGCTCAGACGTCCGTGTCAAAGGTCCCAAAGGCGAAATGGCGCGCAGTTTTTCACCTGAGATGGGAATTACCTTCGAAAATGGCCAGATCGTGGTCACCCGAAGTTCCGATCTCGCACCCATTCGTGCTTTGCATGGCACTACACGTGCCTTGATTAATAATATGGTTACCGGTGTTTCAACCGGTTTTGCCACTGAGCTTGAAGTTGATGGTGTTGGTTACCGTGTGGAGATGGATGGCAATAAGCTTGCCCTCTATGTTGGTTACTCCCACCCCTTTATCATTGAACCTCCCGAAGGTATTTTCTTC
>DAIEPS010000154.1 GCA_027348305.1 Anaerolineaceae bacterium
GACATGCGACCGGAGCAGATGGTGGTCGTCGACCTGGACGGGACCATCGTCGAGGGTGACCTGCGGCCGTCGTCCGACACGCCGACGCACCTCGCGCTGTACCGGGCGTTCGGGGGCATCGGCGGCATCGCGCACACGCACTCGACGTACGCGACGGCCTGGGCCGCGCGCGGCGAGGCGGTGCCGTGCGTGCTCACGATGATGGCCGACGAGTTCGGCGGCCCCGTCCCGGTGGGCCCGTTCGCCCTCATCGGCGACGACTCGATCGGCCGCGGCATCGTCGAGACCCTCACGGGGCACCGCTCGCGCGCCGTGCTGATGCAGGGCCACGGCCCCTTCACGATCGGCTCGGATGCGCGCGACGCGGTCAAGGCTGCCGTCATGACCGAAGACGTTGCCGCCACGGTTTGGATGGCACTTCAGATCGGTAAACCGGATGAGATACCGGCAGAACAGGTTGAATCTCTTCATCAGCTTTATACAGGGGTATACGGCCAATAGCCGCGTCATCCTTATATTTATTTTGAACGTTAAGGAGTTTAAAGTGATCGATCTTAAACAATATGAAATCTGGTTTGTCACTGGTAGTCAGCATTTGTACGGTCCTGAGACACTGCTTCAGGTGGCTGAACACTCAAAAGAAATTGCCGCGGCCCTCAATGGCTGCAGTGAGATTCCAGTAAAGGTTGTGTTTAAACCTGTGGTGAAGACCTCTGATGAGATCCTTGCCTTGTGTCTTGAAGCCAACAATGCTCACCAGTGTATTGGATTGATCACCTGGATGCACACTTTCTCTCCCGCAAAAATGTGGATTGCCGGTCTGACCCATTTGAAAAAACCGCTGGTCCATTTGCACACCCAGTACAATAGCGAGATCCCTTGGTCTGAAATGGACATGGATTTTATGAACCTCAACCAATCCGCTCATGGAGACCGTGAATACGGTTTCATCGGCAGCCGGCTGCGTTTGGAACGCAAAGTGGTGGTTGGGCATTGGAAAGACCCCGAAGTGCAGGCCAGCCTGGGTGTATGGGCGCGTGTGGCAGCGGGTTGGGCCGATTGGCAGGGTGCCAAGCTTGCCCGCTTTGGAGACAACATGCGCAACGTGGCCGTGACCGAAGGGGATAAGGTCGAAGCGCAGATCAAATTTGGCTACACCGTCCATGCTTACGGGGTGGGCGAATTGGTCAAGTATGTGAATGAAGCCAGCGATGCGCAGATCAAAAAGCTGGTGCAAACCTACCAGGATGAATATGATGTCGCCCCGGCACTGCTGCCCGGCGGAAAAGCGCACCAATCCTTGATCGAATCTGCGCGCATCGAAATTGGCATGCGTACCTTCCTTGAAGCCGGTGAATTCAAAGCTTTCACCACCAATTTTGAAGATCTATACGGGTTGGTTCAACTGCCCGGTCTGGCTGTGCAGCGCCTGATGCGCGACGGCTACGGCTTTGGCGCCGAAGGGGATTGGAAGACATCCGCCTTGGTGCGCGCCATGAAAGTGATGGGCGCTGGCTTGCCCAAGGGTATGAGCTTTATGGAAGATTACACCTACCACTTCCATCCCTCCGGCGACAAGATCCTTGGCGCTCACATGCTCGAGGTGAGTGAATCGATTGCCTCCTCCAAACCCAGGATCGATGTGCTGCCCCTTTCCATTGGCGGCAAGGCAGACCCCGTGCGCGCGATCTTTGACTCCAAGACCGGCCCGGCGGTTGCTGCGTCGATCATGGATATGGGCGACCGCTTCAGAATGGTGGTCAACGTGGTGGATGTTGTGCCCACCGATCATCCTCTGCCCAAACTGCCGGTGGCCCGCGCCTTATGGCTGCCGCGACCGAACCTCAAAGTGGCCGCTGCTGCCTGGATCTACGCAGGCGGCGCGCACCATACCAGTTTCAGCCTGGATCTGACGGCAGAACACATGCAGGATTTTGCCGATATGGCCGGGATCGAGCTCTTGATGATCGATGAGAACACCCGGTTGACCGAATTCAAGAAAGAGATCCACTGGAATGAAGCGTATTACCACATGCGTGGCAACCGCTAAGATCACCTACATCCAATCCCTTTCCGGGACATTTCTCTCCTTTTACGTGCAGAATTCCGACTGAGCGGCAGCCGGATTTCTGCTTTAAATCCGAGTTTGTTGATTTTGGTGCAAAAGAATTAATTACGAGACCCCCGCGGTTTGATTTAGGAGTTCCTTGCTGATTCATCTAAACCGCGGGGATCTGAATTTTTGGATAACGTTTTACCCGATCTGATAATGCATCGTCCACTGCACCTTGCGTATCACTTCAAAAATTGAGATCAAGTTATACCATCCCAGTTTTTTCTCGTGGTCATCAAAATAGGTCCATTCATCCAGGAATTTGTAGGAAGGATCCCATGCTTCGAAGTAATGGCTGTCTGGGATGCCGAAGGAAAAGACCGCGTCCCTTTCCATGCCCAACTTGCGTTTAAATTTTCGCTGCATGTATTTTCCGTTCATGCGGTTAACCCAATACCGGTTTGTAACCTCACAAACCAGTTCCGCCTGTCCGAGCCTGGTTTTGATCATCGCAAGCAAGTCTTTCACTTCAGCTTCCTTGAGGTACATGAACACACCTTCGGCCAGGACCAAATACGGACCGCCGGTGGCAACCTGTTTCGTCCAGGCTTCGTCGAGGATCGAACCGGCAATAAAATGACGGCGCTCACTCTCTGCCATAAAGCGTCTACGCAGTTCGATCACGGATTCAAAGTCAATGTCAAACCACTTGACCTGGCCGTTATCAATGCGGTCGAAACGCGTATCCAGGCCGCAGCCGAAGTTGATCACAGTGCCCGCCGGATGCTGTTTCAGAAAATCAAGCACATAACGGTCGAACCTGCGGCTGCGCAGCGCCATGCTCACCCCCAGCTTGGGGTTGTAAGTGTCCTTGACGATCTTTTGATGGATGGGGTTGGTGGACCCTGCCAGTTCTTTTTTGAAGATGGAGATGATCTCCACGGCCTTCGGGTCCTGGATGATCGGGTTTGGACTCTGGGTTTCTCTGGCGCGTGAATAGAGCGTGATCAACATGGTGCCTGAAACGTCTGATAAGGATTGAAAGGATTTATCCATGGGTGCCTCGTTTTTTATCACTGTGTTCAATTCCAGATAATAATCTGCTTTTCCAAAAAAGAGGAATTACTTTGCGCCTTTGAGAGAGAATAGTACTACTCCCCGATCACTTTCACCCGCATGCGTTACCGTCTTCAGCCGTAAAACGCGAAAAATCGTCATCATCGCCATCCACCACAATCCAATATTCATTAACCTAAATCTTGTCTTTTTAAGGAATGATCCACAAGTCTTTGGATCAATTGCTCGTAACGAATACCATGAAGTGATTCAGCCGCTTCTGGCAAGAAGCTATGAGGTCCAAGACCAGGCATGACATTGATTTCAAGAATATAAAACCCCGTCGAATCCATTCGAATATCAACCCGGCTGTAGTCTGATGCGCCTATGGCATCAAAGGTTTTTTGCGTCAAATTTATCAATGACTCAGAGATCGCTTTATCGTTGACAAGTTTGATCCTTTCAAGGTCATTTTCTGCACTTTCATAACTAAGGATCTTATTATCTACTTGCATTTTTTCATAATCGATTTCAACAGGTGTAAATAAGGTTGGTTCCCCACAAACAATTCCGACACTGAACTCTCGCATATTAGTTTCACCAATGAATTTTTCGACCAGAGCTGGTTGTTGATAATGATGAATAATATTTGTAATTTCATTATTTAAGCTTGAGCTGTTGTATACAATTGAATGATCGCCGATTCCAATATGTCCCCCTTCATATAAAGGTTTTACAAAAAGGGGATATTTAATTTCTTCGGCATAGGATGAATAATCAAGATCCATTTTATCGGCTATAAAGAATTTTGGCGTTGGAATATTTTTCTTTATGAGTAGGTTCTTTGTTTTTGCTTTATCGAGACCTAATGCAATCGTTTCAGCTTTTGATCCCAGATGAGGTATTTTCCATGCATCCAATAATCCCGGGATGAAACCTAGTTTATTGGTTTCATCCAGATATTCTGCGATATTAAATACAAATATCTTGTCTTCTGACCATTGTCTTTGATTTATCAAATATTGATGTAATTCTTCAGGATTATCCGTCGCTATGGACTTTACTGACCATTTTTGAGATAGACACTTTTCAATCAATTCATAGGTTTCGTAATTTCGCCATGGTTTATTTGTAAAAGATTTGATTAAAACTAGTTCCATGAGTATTATTCTCCGATCACTTTCACCAGCACGCGCTTCTTCCTGCCGCCGTCAAACTCACCGTAAAAGATCTGCTCCCACGGACCGAAATCCAGCTGGCCGTTGGTGATGGCCACTACCACCTCGCGGCCCATGACCTGGCGTTTCATGTGGGCGTCGGCATTATCCTCGCCGGTGCGGTTGTGCCAGTAGCCTGAGACAGGTTCGTGCGGCGCCAGTTTCTCGAGCCATTCGTCATAGTCGTGATGCAACCCGCCTTCGTCATCATTGATGAACACACTGGCGGTGATGTGCATGGAATTGACCAGCACCAGTCCTTCACGTACGCCGCTCTCGCGCACACATGCATCCACCTGGTCGGTGATGTTCACAAATCCGCGGCGGGAGGGGATGTTGAAGGTCAATTCTTTTCGGTAGGATTTCATGGAAGCGATTCCTGAATTGGTCTGTGGTTGCGACGATTTTACTTCACGTTTGCTGGCAGTGGTGTATCAACCAAC
>DAIEPS010000155.1 GCA_027348305.1 Anaerolineaceae bacterium
GAATGCCTGGAAGAATTGCCCGGCGACTGGGGGCGCAAAAGATTGTGACTTGATCTGGATGCAGACCTCGTCGTTGATCTGTTCCAGCCCGCTGATGGTGATAGAATGTGTTTTCACAGTATTAATTATACCGATTCATTTGTATTCTCGAATTTGTTTTACAGTTCTCAGTTCTCAGTTCTCAGTTCTCAGTTCTCGGTTCACGGTTCACTAATCACTTTTCACGAATCTTCTCTAATCTATTACTTATAAATCTCTCTTATAATCATTAAATCGTATTTGAAAAACAAGAGGAGAAGACAATGAATATCGCCAATCTGTTAAAAGGACTAGCTGGATTACTCTGGGTGGGCTGGGTTGCCATCCTGGCTTTTGTCTTGTATCGTGCGGCACGTAAGGCTCCATTGAAAACCGGCAAGTCATTGATCATCATCGTTTTGGTGATTGCTATTGTCATGACCACGGTCAGTTCGGGGTTGGTCTTTACCAATCCAGAAGAACGCGGTGTGGTGATTTCGGCAGTCAGTCCTCAGGGTTATCGCTCTGAAGCCCTGCAGCCTGGCCTGAGCTGGATCATCCCCTTTGCGGAAAACGTGGTCTTTTACCCCATTTCGCAGCAGACCTATACCATGTCCATTGCGCCCTCGGAGGGTGCAATTGCTGGAGATGACTCGATTGCCGCCCGTACTCTTGATGGGCAGGAAATTTATGTGGATGCTTCTGTCATTTTTTCCATCGACCCCACCAAGGTTGTGTTTGTTCATATCAACTGGCAGAACAACTATGTGGATTTGATCCGCGCCCAGGTGCGCGGTATCATCCGCGATGCAGTTTCGCAGTATAAAGTGGATGAAGTGGTCAGCACAAAACGGTTTGAAATGGTCAAAACCGTTGAAGATAATTTGCGCACCAAACTTGAAGAAAACGGCTTGATCTTGAATGATTTTGTCATGCGCAACATCGCTTTCACTGCTGAATATTCAGCTTCTATTGAACAGAAGCAGATCGCAGAACAACAGGCCCAACAGGCTAAACTCGTGGTTGAGCAAAAGAAACAGGAAGCTGACCAGGCTCGTGAAGTTGCCAAGGGTGTCGCGGATGCGGCTGTGACCCGTGCCGAAGGTGAAGCCCAGGCGCGCATCATCCAGGCTGAAGCGGAGGCAAAAGCCCTGCAGTTGATTGCTGATGTCTTGAAAGACAACCCGAACTTGTTGAACTACCAGTACATCACCAAGTTAGGCCCGGATATCAGTGTCATGATGGTGCCGAGCGGCTCACCCTTCATCCTGCCCTTCCCGCAGACCAACGGAACCGGCAGTACGACCACGGTTGTGCCGTAAAAAAACTTCACCATCTACATTCCTAATAATAATTTGTATACAAAAAATGCTGCCCTCACCCCCGTCCCCTCTCCCAAGCCTGGGAGAGGGGTGCAGGGGAGAGGGAATTTGTTAAACCTTATCTTGATTGGATTTATCGTTGCGGCAGTGTTAAAATTGACCCATGCCGGAACTTTCTGAACATATCCAGGGCATTCTTGCCACGCTTCCGCAAAAGCCGGGCTGTTATATCATGCGCGATGCCAGCGGTGTGGTGATCTATGTGGGCAAGGCCATCAACGTGAAAAACCGTGTGCGTTCCTACTTCCAGGAGCGCGCCGACATGGACCGCAAGACGCGCAAACTGGTCAGCCATATCGCCGACCTGGAATGGATTGTGGTTGGCTCGGAACTCGAGGCGTTGATCCTCGAGATGAACCTGATCAAGAAGCATCGTCCGCACTTCAACGTGCGCTTAAAAGATGATAAACGCTACCCTTATATCAAAGTGCATCTGAATGATCCGTTCCCGAAAGTGACGGTGACGCGACTCATGGTCAAAGATGGCTCACGCTATTTTGGCCCCTATACCAGCGTGTGGGCGGTGCATCAAACCCTCGATCTGCTGCGCAAGATCTTCCCCTATCTCACCTGTGATCGCGAGATCACCGGCCTGGACGCGCGTCCCTGCCTGTATTTTGACATCAAGCTTTGCTCAGGCCCGTGTATCGGCGCCATCAACCAGGCGGGGTACCGTCAGTTGATCGCTGACTTGTGCGCCTTTTTGGATGGCCACACCGACCCGATCGTTAGCCGGCTGCAGCGTGAAATGAGTGAAGCCGCGGAAGCTTTGAATTTTGAGCGTGCTGCAGTGCTGCGTGACCAATTGAGTTCCATCGAGCGGGTGGTTGAAAAACAAAAGGTCATCACCGGAGACCAGAGCGATTCTGATGTGCTGGCATTAGCCCGCGCGGATGGAGAGGCCTGCGTCCAGGTATTCTTTATCCGCAACGGCAAACTGATGGGGCGCGAGTATTTCATTTTGGAAGGCACTGAAGAGATCACCGACAACGAAGTGATCGGCGAGTTCCTCAAGCAGTTTTACAGTGAAGCCGCAGCCATCCCAGACAAGGTGCTTCTGCCCAATGAAGTGGAAGAAGCCCAGATCATCCAGCAGTGGCTGAACACCAAGCGCGGCGGTGAAAAAATGCAATTGTTCGTGCCAAAGTCGGGTTCGACTTCTGAAGAGTTGGTGCAGATGGCCACGGAGAACGCAGTCGAAACCCTTCAGGCACTGCGTACCCAGTGGGAGGCTGACAAGAATAAACAGACCCAGGCTTTGTCAGAACTTCAAAATGCTTTGCAATTAACTGAACCTCCCAATCGCATCGAGTGCTACGATATTTCCAATACCCAGGGCACCTCGTCCGTGGGCAGCATGGTGGTGTTCGAACAGGGTACGCCCAGCAAGGGCATGTACCGCCATTTCAATATCAAGACTGTCGTCGGCCCGGACGATTTCGCCAGCATGGAAGAAGTGCTCACACGCCGGTTCAAACGCTGGCAGTCCGCGCAGGAAAAACAACTTGTCGGTTCCAAACCGGATCCATCATTCGCGGTGCTTCCAGATCTGTTAATGGTCGATGGCGGCAAGGGCCAGCTCGGACGGGCGGTCAAGGTGCTTGAATCCTTCGGACTTTCTGAACGGGTTCCACTGGTTGGCCTGGCCAAGCAGCAGGAAGAACTTTTCAGGCCACACATTTCGGATTCCATCATCCTGCCGCGCCATTCGCAGGGGCTTTACCTGATCCAGCGTGTGCGCGATGAAGCGCACCGTTTTGCCATCACCGCCCACCGCAAGGCACGCGGCAAGGTCGGCATCGCTTCCCGCCTGGACGCCATCCCTGGGGTGGGGCCGAAGCGCCGCAGGGCGCTGCTTGAAGCATTTGGTGATATTGAAAGCATCCGTCAGGCGCCCCTTGAAGCATTAACAAAAATCCCCGGCATTACCGAGGATATTGCGCTTGCACTTCAATCCGGGTTGGACTAAGGTCCGCTGACCACCGGCAGCCCGGCTGCCATCCAGGCAGTGATACCGCCGTCAATGCTGGTCGTCCTATTCAAACCGGCTGCACGCAGCAAATCGCGCGCCTGGGCACTGCGGTTTCCACTGTGGCAGATGATCAAGATATCCTGGTTGGTCGGGACTTCACTGATGCGGGCGGATAACTGATCCAGGGGGATCAACACAGCACCATTCACATGAGCTTGATCATATTCGCTTTGTTGGCGTACATCCAACAAATAGGCGCCATTGGCAATTCGCTCACTGGCTTGCTGCACTGTGATCGTTGCCGGCAGGGTACCTGGCGCCGGTTTGAACAAGAGCACCGCCGCAATGATTGCCGCGATCGCGATCAATCCCAAGACTATCCACTTCGAGTTGTTTTTTGGTTTGCTTTTTTGCACACTCATATTGTCCTCTTTTCTTTTTCAGATGTTTGAAAAGTGGAAAAGATACGTGTGGATCATGAAATTGGTAGTTCTCTTAACACTTTGGCTGCAGATTCTGCCGTGATATCCCGCTGGGGCATGGCCATCAGTTCGTAGCCCACCATGAATTTGCGGATGGTAGCGGACCTGAGCAGGGGAGGATAAAAATGGGAATGCAGCACCCATTCAGGGTGTGCTTTGCCGTCATAAGGTGCTTGATGAAAACCCATCGAGTAAGGGAAGGACACACTGAAGAGCTTGTCGTAGCGTTTGGTCACTTCAAGCATGATGCCTGCCAGGGATTTGCGGGCTTTCGCATCGCAATCCACCAGGCGGGTGAGGTGGCGGGTGGCGGTGACCATCACTTCAAACGGCCAGATCGCCCAAAACGGCACGACGGCAATGAAATCGTCATTGGCGGCGACAAGCCTTTCACCGGATTCGAGTTCAAGCCTGGCGTAATCCAGCAGCAGTTGGGTGCCGTGCTGGCAGAAGTATTCAGATTGCGAGGCGAGTTCCTTGGCCGGTTCGTTGGGCAGGGTTGAGTTCGCCCAGATCTGGCTATGAGGGTGCGGGTTCGAACAGCCCATCATGGCGCCCTTGTTCTCAAAGACCTGCACGTAGGTGATATCATTCCGTGCGCCCAGGGCTTCGCTTTCCTGCGTCCAGGTGGCGATCACCAGTTCGACCTCTTCCACTGACATGTCGGGCAGCGTCAGGTCGTGGCGGGGAGAGAAACAGACCACCTTGCAGTAGCCGGTCTCGGGTTCCTCACGCAGCAGGGGATGTTGACGCGAAGCGGAAGCGGCAGCGGGCGCAGGCGGCGCTCGTCGCGATCGACCCGAGGTCAGCCGCGCGACGCAGGCGGCCTTCTCCAGCGGCGCGCCCTCATGCGGGCAGCGGTTGAGCAGTGCGAAGAACTCGCCGTTGACGTGG
>DAIEPS010000156.1 GCA_027348305.1 Anaerolineaceae bacterium
CTTTGGCGATGCGTCGGGATTGTTGTTCTTCTCCGTAGCGCCAGAGCACGTCCGCGATCTCCGCTTCGCTACTGTTGTTGAGCAGTTCTGCTGCACTGACCGACCGGGAAGGGTCAAAACGCATATCCAGCGGCCCATCTTTAAGGAAAGAGAAACCCCTTTCAGGGGAATCGATCTGCATCGATGAAACACCCAAATCGACGACGATGCCGTTTACATGATCCCAGCCAGACGCCAGCAGTTCAGAGGAGAGAGAAGTGTAGGAGGAGTGAACCAGGCGAACCCGGTTCGAAAATTCTGAAAGGCGGCGGCGGGCGATTTCGAGTGCCAGAGGATCCACATCCAGCCCCATCAGTTTTCCGTCAGGAGAAGATTTGGTAAGGATGCCCCAGGCGTGTCCACCCGCGCCGACAGTTCCATCTACATATCGACCGGAACTCTCAGGGCGTAAAGCAGTTATAATCTGTTGGTAAAGAACTGAGACATGCGGAGCATTTAGACCGCCGTCACTTGTTGTATCCATTAGAGTGACAAGTCGAACTTCCTGGCAAGTTCAGCAGCCGCGTTTGGAACCTTGAAAGATTCATTTTGCGTCTTGAGCAGCACAGGAGACCAAATCTCGATCTTTTCGCCTGATCCGATCACGGTGGCTTCACCTTCAAGGTGGGCGAATTCGCGCAGGTTCTGAGGAATTATGAAACGACCACTTTTGTCAAATTCTATCTCGGTCGCGTTGCCAAAGAGGAAACGCTTCAGTTTGCGGACATCAGGGTCGCCAAAATTGAGTGAGTTTACTTTTTCGGCCAAAGCGTTGTACCGGTCGGCAGTCATGACCACCAGGTTGTCGTCAAACCAACTGACAATGAACGCGCCTTCACCCAACTGTTCGCGAAGGCGAACGGGGAAGGTGATGCGATTCTTTTCGTCAATGTTGTGATCGTATGTACCAGTGAACATAAGTTCTACTTTACCTAGATATGCTGAACGCCGGAAAAGGCTCCGGCGCTCCACTTCGACCCACTATTTACCACTTATTGACACATTATACGCTTTTTTTCATCGATATTCAAGTGTTTTAGGCAGTTTTTAGTAAATATTAAGATTGGAGATAATAATTCCGATGAAAACCGTCCTTCGTTTTTTACCCATAATTTTATTGTTTTTGGTTGCAGCCTGTGTGCCATCCTCGCAAAATAATGAGGAGATTCCTGCGCCAACTGCCACCCAGGTCGCGGCGCTCCCCACGGCCGAACCAGGGCTGACGTTGCAGCAATTGCAGAATATGAGTTATCTTTCACCCAATTTTGGAACGCCTGTGCAATTGAAAGAAGGTGTGTATAACGAAGACTCAATGGCGGTTTCACTTCTTCCACAGATTGCGATCGGAGATTTGAATGGGGATCAGATCAATGACGCGGCCGTGCTGCTGGCAGAGAACGGCGGCGGAACAGGAACCTTTGTTTCACTGGTGGTGATCGTCAGCCAGGATGGAGAATTCCGCCAGGTCGGAAGCGCGATGATCGATGACAGGCCGGTGATCGAATCACTGAAAATAGATGATGGAGATATTCTGTTAAACGCCGTGGTGCACGGAATTAATGATGCCATGGTATCGCCGACGCTGGGTGTAAAACAAACTTACAAATTACTAGAAAATTATCTGTTCATGGTAAAGCAGTCCTCCACACCCCAGGGTGGGACGGAACGTTCGATCATCATTGATTCACCCCTGGATGGGAGCAAGGTATCAGGCAGCGTCCAACTCAAGGGCAGCATGCCGATCGCCCCGTTCGAGAATAATTTGCGTTTCAGAGTCCTTGACCTGGCGGGGACGCCGCTATTAACCGATGGTTTCATGGTCACATCTGCGGATGTGGGCATGCCGGCTGTATTCGATAATCAAATTACCCTGCCGACCCTCCCCAGCGGCGCGTGGGTGAGGCTGGAGTTGGCAGAGTTGAGCATGGCGGATGGATCGATGATGGACATGAACTCCGTATTGGTAAAAATCAAATGACATCTGAAAATCGATTGGAGCGATCAATGTTGCTGAAAAGAATAACCCTGGGCACCCTGATCTTTACACTATTAGGTTCCATTTTTGCGTTGTGTGTTCTGGGGTTCAAAATTCCGTGGGCCATCCCGCTGACCCCCATCATCACCTTTTCTTCATTCATATTCTCTATTTTGCATTCGAGCCAGATCGAAGGCTGGATCAAGACTTTGTTCTTCGTGGTACTGGTGGTGGCGGCAGGATTGTTCTTTGAGAGTCTGGGCGTGGCCACAGGGCTGGTTTACGGGCCGTATCATTATTCCGATCAACTCGGTCCTAAATTCCTGGGATTGGTGCCCTATTTGATCCCCATTGCGTGGACGTTCATGATGTATCCCTCGATGGTGATTGCGAAGGCGCTTATTCCCCTCCGTTGGAGCCTTTTGCAGCGCGGTTTGAGCATCGCCGCATTGAGCGGCGTGATCATGACCGCCTGGGATGTGGTGATGGACCCGATGATGGTGGCAGGCGGCAATTGGGTGTGGGAAGTCAAAGGTGCTTATTTTGGCGTACCGCTGCAGAATTTCTGGGGATGGTGGCTGACAACTTTTGTTGCCGTGGGTTTATTCCTGCTGATCACGCGCAGGATGCCGGTCAAAACCCCGCTCATCCCAGACCGCTGGGCGGTTTGGATGTATGTGATGACCGGAGCAACCTCATTCGCCACCTGTCTGATCGTCAATTTGCATGGCCCGGCACTGGCTGGTCTTTTCGCCATGCTGCCGTGGATGGTGATGGGGTTGATCAGAACGTCGAAGGCGGAAAAAGGGATCTAACGGAAGAATGAAGTGGGAGCAAGACCGAGATTAGAGCAAGAATCCGATTTCATAAACAGAAATCGGATTCTCTTTTAATAATATTCTGATAGATATTATCCGAATTGCGCGCTATACTCTTTTTATTGAATGATAAAAAGAGGAAAGAATGGATAAATCACAAAAACTGGTAAAAACTTATTTAGGCATCACCAAAGGTGCTATTCACACACTGCTCGTAATGTTTATTCTTGGCATGATCGCCAATTTGTATATTGAGATTCCAGCCGGGGGCAACGCCTGGACATGGGTTTTCACACATTCAGGTGTCATCGCCAGCCATGCAGTCTTGGGAACTTTGTTGGTGTTGGTATCAATCGCTTCTCTGGTGCTGGCTTTTCTTAACCATCGCACGGGGTGGATCGTCGCATCCGCACTCGGATTGATCTTTACTGCTGGTGCGGCTTACTTTGGATCCAGTTTTCTCTCCGCGGACTCTGGATTAAGTTCCCTGCTGATGGCGTTTGGATTCCTGGGCGCGCTGGTCAGTTACGCATCGGCAGTTTTTCAAACCAAGGTGGTTGGAGCGATTAACAAATAGTTATATTAATGATTTAAATTGATAACTGCTAGATTATTTTTTTTAGGGCAAGAGTCCGATTTCTGTTTAAGAAATTGGACTCTTTTGTGAAGGTGAATCAGAAATCGGAGTTTTTTATGATTAAGTAGATAGAAATCAAAGTCTTTTCAAAAAAATGGGTATGATTAGTCATCTGAACTCATTTTCAAAATGGAGGGAATAATATGCCGCCGTTAATGCGCAAGATCTTCTGGTATCTCAACAAGTTTTTCATGGTACCCATCTTCCGGCTGGGGCTGGGTGGTATTTTGAGCAACCCGTTCAGCGGATTTATCATGGTGCTCAAGGTGATCGGACGCAAGAGCGGCAAGCTGCGTTACGCGCCGGTGAACTACGCCATTTATAAGGGCAGTGTCTGGTGCATCTCAGGCGGAAGAAAAACATCCGACTGGTATAAGAACATAGTGGCCAACCCTGGGGTTGAAATGATCATGCCCGGAGGCGCTCTCTACGGGCTGGTGACTGAAGAAAACGACCCCGAAACGCGGAAGATCGTGATCCGGCAGATTCTGAAGAACGGCGGTTTTGCCGGGTTCTTCGAGGGCTACAATCCATGGAAGATCAGTGATGAAGAATTGATCTCGAAGATTGGTGATATCCCGTTATTGAAGATCACACCGGCGGGTATTGGCAGCGGGGCATCCGACCAGGGCGGCTGGGTGTGGATCACGATGCTGGCGTTGACTGTATTATTGGTCGTGTTGTTGATCGTATTGCTTTAAAATCGAGTCTATAGTCTGCAATACGTGTTTGAAAAAATCACTTGATTGTTTTGGTACGGGCATCCTGCAGGACGCCCGTACAAGAAGATCTTCGACAAAAAAGTACCTGGTGAATTTGTTCACCAGGTACTTTTGTATCTTTAAAAATTATTTTGCAGTCGGGAAGGTCACTTCAGCAGTCATGCCCCATTTGACACGTGGATCGGGGTCTTTGATGAGAATATGGACGGTGTAGAGGATATCCCCGGCGGAAGTCTTTGGCGCCTGTGAGATCTCTTTCACGGTGCCTGTTAGTTTGAGTTCTGGCAGCGCATCCACGGTGACGGTAACCGTGTCACCGATGTTGACGTTTACTATATCGTACTCGGTCAGGTCGCTGGTATCGACATACCACTTCGAGGGGTCGATCACCGCGAATGCCCAGGCGGATGGGCTAACCTGTTGCCCGACGGCGATGTTGATATCCGCGATGACACCGGTGAAGGG
>DAIEPS010000157.1 GCA_027348305.1 Anaerolineaceae bacterium
GACACCTGTATTATCCCGATTGTATTTACCGCAGAGATGCCCAAACCAACGAGCCCATCATTAAGAAGGATGAAGATCTTTTTTCAGACGGTTATGTGGTTGAAAAGGAACTGCTGGCCAACCTGGTTAAAGACTTGAAGCGGCGGCTTCATTTTGGTGCGGAAATAATCTCTCCGTTGGGAATGGGCGGTCACATCGATCATCGCGTTACGCGCATGGCGGCTGAAAAGCTGGGCAAACCGTTATGGTTCTATGCGGATTATCCGTATGCCGCCAAGGATCCAGCCAAAGTGATGGCCTTCCTGCCTGAAAACGCCGAGCCGGAAGTGCAGGACCTGACCGAAGCGGGGATTGACGCGTGGGTCAAGGCGATTGCCTTATATCCTTCTCAGATCAGTTCGTTTTGGTCATCTCTGGACGACATGCATAAAAAGGTCAGGCATTATGCCAGTTTGCCGATCGGGCACACGCTCTGGTATACCAAAGACTAGTAATTAGGAGCCGTAATGGCAAAACATGATCTGTTAACTGAAGATGAATTTGCGGCTTATAAAGTCCATCCCGGTACTGTCCAACAGTTGAACAAGTTTGCAGCCTCAAAAGGCAGATCCGCTGGGCAGGTGAGAGTATTGGATTGGGGCTGCGGACGCGGGCGCTTTGTTTTGTGGCTGCGCGAGCAGGGATTTGACGCCTACGGGGTCGATATTGACCCTGAACCGGTGAACAACGGGCTGCCCCTGTTTGAAAAGAAGGGTTACCCAAACAAACCCCTTTCTGTGATCTCAGCAGAGGGCAGAACCGAATATGATGATGGCTTTTTTGATTTCATCGTAACGAATAATGTGCTTGAACATGTCAGTGACCTGGGCAAGGTATTGGATGAGATCGGCCGTCTGACCTCAAAAGGCGGCGGCGGATATCATATCTTCCCGGCGCAAAGGCAGCCAGTTGAAGGTCATCTTTTTATGCCGTTTGTGCATTGGCTGCCGGCGGGTGGGCTGCGCAAAGCGGTCATCCGCAGTTGTGTCAGAATGGGCAAAGAACCCCATTGGACGGAAGTGGAAGGCCTCGATCTTGAAGAAAAGACGCAGGTCTATTTCGCCTATAGCATCAACCATATTTTTTACCGTCCATTCAAAACAATCAGAGAGAAGTTCAAACAGCTTGGGTTCAAAGTGACTTTCTTGAGTTTGCAGAACCCGGCAGTTCAAAAACACAGGCTGCTTGGTCCGCTTGCCAGAACCTCGGTGCTGGGCCCAGCCATCAACTGGCTGATCCTGACCTTCAAACAGGTAGAATTACTGGTTGAGCGCCAGGGTTAGTCAAGACACCTCGCAAACTGATATCGGTTCTTATGCTATACTCATAAAAGATGATGGACCGCAAATATTGGGCTGATTGGGCGCAAACCTTGCAACAAAAAAGACTGACAGGTCTGGTTGTAACCTTATTGGAGGGTACCGGTCCGCTCAAAATTCTTTTATCACAGGCATTGATGGGTTTTTTACCGTTATTTGGACAAACTCGTGACAGCTCATGGCAGTCTTTTGCACAAATGCTCGAAGATTCGACGGAATGCCGATCTTTCACGACCTATCTGCTTGAGGAGAAAAATTCGTGAGTCAATATGAACCCTTGATCGGAGCAGTGGTCGTCTTGGTCTTTTCCGGTCTCGTCATTTTTTTCTCTTCCAAAAAATTCAGAACGAAATTCCCGCCCGTGTTTCGCAAGTTAACGGCCGCAATTAAACTTCGCAAGGCCATTGGTCTCGCGGTAGAAGACGGAACGCGCATCCACGTGTCACTCGGCAACGGCAGCCTGGTGGATCCCGCGAATCCCTCCGCGCTGGCGGGGCTTAGTACATTGAATCGCATCGGACAAATGGCTTCGACCAGTGATCTGCCCCCCATGTGCACAAGCGGCAGCGGTGACCTGCAGATCCTCAGCCAGGATGTATTAAGCGGCATCGCGGGTGATCGCCACACCCTTGCGCAATTTGATCCTGGCCTGGCGCGCATGACCGGTGTCACGCCTTTTTCTTACGCTGTCGGCGCCGTGGAATCCATGCAGGAATCCGGTATCAGCGCGAATGTGTTGATGGGTGATTTCGGCGCGGAAGCGGGTTTGCTTTGTGACGGCGCTGAAAAACAAAATTCATATAAACTGGCAGGAAGCAATTCGATCATCGCCCAATCCATATTCTTCGCCCTGGCGGATGATGCCCTGATTGGCGAGGAACTCTATGCGCTTCCGGCTTACCTTGGATCACAGGCAGCCCACCAGGCCAGTCTGCGGGTTCAGGATATCCTGCGTTTCATTGTGATCCTCATTTTGCTGGGGGCGGTACTCTCCAGGTTGGCAGGTTGGGCATGAAATCTCCATTATCCGTGCTGGTTGCCATTCTAAGCGGCTTGTTGGTGTTGGCCGGGTATTTCTTCCCGTTCCCGGCGCTGATCGCCATACGCACTCCCATGCTGGATTGGGCGGTGACGCTGGCTGGTATTGCCGGCCTGGTAGCGATCGTTAACCTGATCATTGGTGTCCATCTGAAACGCCTGCGTGAAGCAGGTCCAAAACGATTTTTCAGCATTGTGGTTTTGATCACCTTTTTGGCGGTTTCCGTGGCTGGTTTCTACCTCGGACCCACCGATACGAATTTTCAAAAAGTGGTTACCGCCATTCAGACACCCATTGAAACCAGCCTGATGGCTTTGCTTGCCATTACCCTGACTTTTTCGAGCCTGAAGATGCTTCAGCGCCAGCGCAACTGGATGGGACTCATTTTCTTCCTCAGCGTCATCCTCTTTTTGGTGATCAACAGCGGTGTTCTGGCATTCTCGGCAGAGATTCCCGCGCTGCAAGATCTGCTTTCCGGCTTCCATCAGATTCCGGCGGCTGGGGCGCGGGGTATATTATTGGGCATTGCCCTGGGCAGCCTGGCAACAGGCGTGCGCATTATACTCGGTTCAGATAAACCTTACAGCGGATAACCATGGCTGAAAACCTTTGCCCAATTTGCCACCGACCCAATGATGCCAACGCTGACCGCTGCTGGTACTGCAACGCCGAACTCACCCCTGGAGAACATCCGACACCGGTGAACGGCACGGATTGGTTAAATGGGCTGCGCGAAGAATCCGAACAGGCGCCTGAACCTGAACCTTCTGAACCCAGCGCGGAAGCTGACCAGCCCGAAGAAGTGCCAGATTGGCTGGCGCGCATCCGCACGCGTGAACAAATGGAGCGTGAAGCGCAGGCCAAAAGTCAGCCCGCAGACCAACCTGAATCTCGTGCTGATGAGAAGAAAGAAGAACTACCGGATTGGCTCAAAGAGATCAAGGCTGGATACTCAGGCAAGAAGTCAGACACGGATAAAAAAGAACCCGAACAGGAATACGTGTCGCCCTTTGCGGCGACCCCTTCCGTAGAGCAAAAACCAGTTGCTTCCAACCAGGATCAGGGTGACGATACGGATGAATGGTTGAGCAGATTGGCTGCCTGGAAGCCCATTGAAGAAGAAAACCAACAACCTGATCAAGAAACAGGAGCGGCAGAGTCTGAAAACCTTGAACCTGAAAAAATCCTGCCGCCGATGGAATCCGCGCCAACGCCTCAATTTGACCTGGATTCCCTGGCCGCGCTTCAGCAATCTGAATTTCGACCTGTTGATTTGAACCGCAGTGATGGCTGGCAAAAACTAAATGCAGACGAACTTGAAGCGGAGCAGAAAGCCGAACCACAAGAAGAAAAACAGTTGTCCTTTGAGGATATAAAACCTGCTGAAGAGGAACTGCCGAAATCCAGTTTCGATATTAATGCGCTGCGTGAGACGATCGCTGTTCAACAAACCAACCCTGATTACTTCACCGAACAAACACCCGCGGATGAAGAATTGGAAGAGGAAGAGCTGTCGGATGAAGAACTGCAGGATTTCGACTTCCCAACTGTTGAAAAAACCGAAGCGCCCTCACCTGAGTCTTCGATTTTTTCTGAAGAATCTTCCGAACCTGTGGTGGAAGCAAGTGTTCCATCGCCTTTCGTCCCCGATGACCTGCCGGATTGGCTGGCGACAGCCAAACTTGAAAAAACAGAAAAACGCGCCAGTGAGCCCGTCTCTGAAGAATTTGATGCCATTGGTTTGAATGCTGAATTGGAAAAAGCAAACCTGCCGGCCTGGCTTCAGGCGGCTCGCACCCCCTCCCCCGAGCCGATGAAAGTAGATGACGGCAGCCGGGATGGATCAACCGAAGAAGGGCTGTTGGCCGGTATATCAGGAACCCTGCAAACGCCGAGTTTCGGCGTTGATATTCGAAAACCTGTGGGATACGGTTCTGCATTAAAAGTTTCTGAAAGGCAGAAACACAGCGCCAACCTGTTTGCCAATCTGGTCGATGAATCCCTCGACAATGACGCGGTTGAAATTCCCAAAAGATCAAAGAGCCAGGGCCTGGTTTGGCGTGTGGTTCTTGCCCTCGCTTTTATCGGGGTCATCCTGCTTTCAAGCAGCCTGATCGCCCCATTTGTGATCCAGCCGGCGCTCTTCCCCCCTGAAGTGGTCTCGCTTTACGACCAGGTGAATGCCATCCCTGCGGATAAACCTGTGCTGCTGGCAGGTGATTTTGAGGCCGCCGTGGCAGGTGAA
>DAIEPS010000158.1 GCA_027348305.1 Anaerolineaceae bacterium
TTGCCCGCCATCACAGCTTCAAGCGTTTTGACGTAAACGGAATGTCTCCGCAGCCGATCCAACATGCCTTCCTCTATACTTTGGGATTGAACTTGTTCATGGCGTTATCGATGCCGTCAATAACGAAACTCTTCAAGCCTTCAGCCCCGCGATTGATAAACTCGGGTAGAAATTCCAAATCGGTCTTGCTGAAACCTTTCAAGACATAATCCGCGGCTTCACCCTGACCAGGCGGACGCCCCACGCCCATGCGCAGGCGGGCAAAATCGGGGCTACCCAGTTTCTCAATGATCGAACCGACCCCTTTTTGCCCGGCAGACCCGCCGCCCGGACGCATACGCGTTTGTCCAAAGGGCAAATCGACGTCATCATGCGCCACGATCAACCTTGAGGGGTCGATCTTGTAGAAATGCAGCAGTCCGACCACCGCCTGGCCTGAAAGGTTCATGAAGGTTTGCGGCTTGGCCAGGATCACTTTTTGATCGCCGATTTTGCCGATGCCAATGATCGCCTTACTCTGAACCTTGATCAGTTTACAGCCGATGTTTTCACCCAGGCGGTCGATTACCATGAACCCAATATTGTGCTTGGTCTCACGGTATTCACGTCCGGGGTTGCCCAGCCCAACAATGAGGTAGGGCATGGATTCATTATCTTCTTGTCTTTTGTGAAATAAAAAAGTCATCAGTCCTCATGTATATCCCTCTCCCCTATACCCCTCTCCTGCGGTCTTTGCGCCCACATGTCCCCAGTTTTTCCCGGGCGAGCATCGCGTTTTTTGCGAGCGAGTGGGGTTTCCTAATGTAGAGGTGTAGGGTGAGATAAAATTTTCAAATATTATTTTCGAGCTACTCTTCTAAACAGCACATAAATGCCCAAGACGACCAAAACCAGCACAGCCAGGGTTATTCCGCTGATCAGGCTCAATTTGAAATCATCTTCACCGATCGACGCCGGATTTTTAGGCAGATCTGTGGGCAATGGTTTCATCACAACGGTTGGTTCAACGGTCTCGACTGCAGAGGGTGTCTCAACCGCCGAGGCAACGACAGCCGTTGCGGTGGGCAGATCGTAATGGGTATAGTTACCCACACGGATGTCTTCAACCGTAATTTCGCTGGTGGAGCCATTCTTGCGGTGGACGGTCACCTTCAGCTTGTAAACACCATCTGTGATCGTGGTGGTATCCCACAAGGCCAGTGTCTCATCATGAACGGTCTGGTCGAGCCTTGAGATCAAAAACCAATTCGAGATCGTTTCGCCGCTGAATGCAAAAGAGACTTCGGCATAATCAAAATCATCATCCGGCACGGACCCCTTGACTTCCACAGTACCGGCCACCACCTGTCCATCCGTGGGCGATAACACATACAACCCGGGCGTGATCTGGTTCACGGAGGGGAAGACCATCAATAAAGGAAGAACGAGGCGAAGCAAGAGAGTTTTGAGCATGGCAACCGTTAAGTTTAACACACGCCGCCAAAAGATACAAACCGAGATTCTTCAGTCCAGATGAAGAACCTGTTCCGAAACCAGAATCCGGAAGAATATGATATGTAAGAGTTTCATAAGATACACTTGATCCTTGACATCTTAAGTTTTTCACTATGATATAATTTCACTAATGGAAAACGAAAGCACTCCTCTTTTGGAAGCCCCGCAAGATGCAGCGGAAGTTGAAACAACCGCTCCGTCTTCTTCAAAAGTGTGGATTGTCATCTTGGTGGCCGCCGTCATCATTGGCTTGATCGTCACCGCCATTTTCTTCCTTTCCAAGGCTGATCTAGCCACCACTTCCCGCATCCGCGACATTTTCATCATTTTCATGGCCTTCGAATCCATTGTGATCGGGGTTGCCCTTGTGGTGCTGGTAGTTCAGGTAGCCACCCTGATCAACCTGCTTCAAAACGAAGTAAAACCCATACTCAAATCTACAAAAGAAACGGTGGATACCCTCAAAGGCACCACCGAGTTCCTCAGTTCAAACCTGGTTGAGCCGGTGATCAAGCTAAATGGCTATTTAGCCGGCATGAAACAACTGTTTGACCTGTTCAAATTCAAAAGAAAATAGTGCAAGCCCTATCTGTTAAAAGGAGATTATTATGGCTGAAAAAGATAATTTTGGCTCTTTCCTGATCGGTTTTTTGGTCGGCGGACTCGCCGGCGCTGTGGTTGCCCTGCTTTATGCTCCTGCCTCAGGGGATGAAACCCGCACCGTCATCAAAGATAAAGCGATCGAATTAAAAGACAAGACCGTTGAAACCCTTGATGAGACCTATAAACAGGCCAGCGTTGCTGCCTCGGATGCCGTGAGTAAAGCCCAGGAATTGATCAAGCAAGCCAAGGCGAAAGAAGAAGAGCTTACTCATCGCGGACAGGTTGTTCTCGAATCTGTCAAAGAAAATGTCAAACCCAAAAAAGCTGCTGCTGAATAATTAATTCAATACAAATAAAGGTAAACCAACCAATAAAGTTAAACCAACCTTGACAAGGCAACCCCTCCCGCCGCAAGCGGCTCGGGGGCGCGGAAATCGCGACCTTGTCAAGGTTTCTCATTAATAAGTTACTTTTTAATCAATTTAGTTCTGAAAAAGCCGTTGGTATGGCAGCGATCAAATCGCCTGCCAGCAGGCTGGACTCTGTGCCCTGGGCTTTCACCACCGCTTCTGCCGCACGGGAATGCAGCCAGGCTCCGGCAATGGCCGCATCGAATGGCTCAACGCCTTGTGCGATCAGCCCGGAAATCATACCGGCCAACACATCGCCGCTGCCGGCCTTGGCCAGCGCAGAATTGGCATACGGCAGCACTGCCGCCTTCCCATCCGCCGATGCAACCACCGTCAACGCACCTTTCAGCACCACCGTCTGCTTCCACTGCCGGGCAAAGCGCCGCGCAACTTCCAGACGATCCTTTTGGATCTCGTCAATCGTCATCCCCGTCAGTGCGGACATTTCGCCAGGGTGCGGGGTCAGTACCGCTTCCACGGGCAACTTTTCGTACCACTGGTCAATCTCGCCCAGCAGCCGTAATGCATCCGCGTCGATCACCATAGCCGGGAATTTTTCAGCCTCTTTAGCCTTGACTTTGACCGCGCCAGGTACGAACCCAACACCTTCGGTCTTGTTCTTGCCGTTCACACCAAACAAGAGCCGCTTAATGAAACGCTGGGTGGTTTCTTCCCGTCCAATGCCAGGACCGATCAGCAGGCATTCGATGTCTTTTAATTTTGGGCTCAAAATAGCGGCCGCGTTTTCAGCGATCACGCCATCTTCATCTTCAAGAATGGTGAAGATGCTTTCGATGTTATTCGCGACTGCTGCTTCATAGATGCGTTCCGGGATGGCGCATTCCACCAGGCCGGTACCCGCGCGATAGGCGCTTTTAGCCGCCAACATCGGCGCACCGGGATAGTTGACGCTCCCGCCGCACACCAGCAGATGACCAAAGGTCCCCTTATGGCTGCTGTTTGAGCGTTTGGGCATCAGGGTTTTGACCATCTCGGCATCGATCACAGTGTCGCCTGAATCATGCATTTTGAGCATTTTTGCCGGGATGCCCAGCTCAACTGTTACGATCTCGCCGCAGTACTCGAAAGCAGGGTATTTCAACATGCCTTCTTTGATTGCTTCCATGCTGACCGTCAGGTCCGCATGCAGGGTTTCAGCGCAGGCTTCGCCGGTGACGCAGTCCACCCCGGAGGGGCAGTCCACGGCCACGATGATCTTGCTCTGGTTTAATTTGTTGAATTTCTTCATGAAATCGATGAAGGGTTCGCGCATGGGCATTTTAAAACCGGTACCCATCACCCCATCCAGCACTACCTGTGAGTGGCTGAGTTCCTCTTCAAAACGTTCACGCTCCACCACTCTGCCGCCGTTGGCATGCAGTTCGATGATCAGAGTCTGCCATTGCGGATCTTCTTTAACCATGAAGGCAGAACAGGTCCAGCCCAGTTTTTGCAGCGCGGTCAGGGCGATGATCGTATCCCCGCCGTTGTTGCCGCCACCCACCAGCCCCATGACATTGTGGATGCCCTTTTCGAAGTATCGATCATGCACCACATGCGCCAGGTTCTGACCGGCTTTGAGCATCATTTTCTCGTAGCTGTATCCGCCCTCGTTCGCCGCGGATTCAAGCGCCTTCATCTTTTCCACGCTGATCAGTTTCATGTAAAGCCTCCATGTTCCGAATTAATTATATACCCCGGGTTTGCCAAAAACTTGATTACGGTATAATTGCTTAATGCGTAAATTCCTTTATGTGATCGTTTTCGTTTCCGGCCTGGTCTCATTGGCAGTCGAATTTGCGGCCTCACGCCTGTTGGGCAACTATTTTGGCACCAGCAACCTGGTGTGGGCCAGCATCGTCGGACTCATCCTCATCTACCTGACAGCCGGCTACTTCATCGGCGGCGCCTGGGCGGATAGATCCCCAAAACACGAGACCCTTTATAAAATCCTTTTATGGGCAGCGTTGGCGGTCGGGTTGATCCCGCTGGCCTCGC
>DAIEPS010000159.1 GCA_027348305.1 Anaerolineaceae bacterium
ATTTCGTAGTGGTCGCCAGTTTTATCCATTTGTGGTCCTTCAACTGATAGATATTACCCTTCCAATTGTTAAGGCCTTCGCGGAATGGATAGCAAATGGTGGCGGCGCCATCGGTTTTAACGCCATCTGAAAAGATCTGAAGCCAAGATGGAGCGGGATTGGCCTTGTAATCGACGGTGACTGCGGTTCCAGTGTTCCACTGTCCGTTGAAGGCAAAAACAGATGTTGGTAAAGCGACAAGCATGATTACGAGTAGCAACGTGATAGATGTAATTCTGAAAATTCCCTTTTTCATACAATCCTCCTTAAATAACCGGGTCAACTTTTTCATAATAGCACGATTCATACGCAATTCGACTTTACATTGACCTTGCAGTTTATTTAAGATTTACTACTCAATTTTTAAGATAACCTGTCGATTTTTTTAAGCTTGCCACTCGTATTCCGATCCCCTTTTTGCCGGGGTAACCGGAAGAACAATACGGCCATCCTTGAGCACTGGGCTGGCGCCACCCGTGAATAAGATCCGGTCATCCAACGCCGGGCGTTTGTGGTGCACACTTTCGATACTTTCAAAATGGATGTACCGGTTTATTTCAACCTGGGTGCGAATTCCCTCCAATTTGTCCAGGCCAGGCATCCAATAGATATATCCGTCGTTTCCTTCATAACGCAGTCCAATGGCTGAGAGAGCGCCGATCACACCTGCGCCGCTGCCATTGATCCCGGCGATCGAGATTCCGCTTTGCCTTGCCAGCGAGATGGCGTCCATACGCTGAACCAGGGCGATCTTGGCTTTCTTCCCCCAGGCCACAACTTCGAGGTCAAAATGACTCCAGGCTGCCAGCGCATAACCCGGATTCGCAGTAGCCGCACTTTGACCGCGCAGGGTTAAACGTGTGGTCATGTCGATTTCACGGATCTTTTGAGGGTCACTATCCAATAACAGGCAGCTCGCAATATTGCTGCTGGTATGTGGAATGGAAGGGTGCTGGAACAATTGGTGGCAGGAGATATTGATCAGCCTGGCCTGGTCCAGTGATTCCAGTTTTTGGCCGAGCCTCAGGGCTAATAGGGCTGTGTTGGGGGTCAATGATGATGACTCCCCGGTTAGTGAAGAATCGGTATCGTCGATGCCTAGTAAATAATACACAAGAGCCTCTGGTGGGGGAGATGTGGATCAGTTTGATTTTAGCTGATTTTTTGAAAAACAATGATCGTGAATCGTGAAGCATTAGTATCATCTCATTCCATCTTGCTGGACGAAGGGTTATGTTAGAATACTCCACGCTAATTCTTACAATCTCGACCATATATGGCGAACATATCGGTTGATCCTCCATCATATTCAGGAACAGGAAAATACAGTGATCAAAAAAGACCCTATCCTCAGCCTTGCGCTCGTCATTGCCCTTATTATCTCCTTTGTTGGAACGAGCGGCAGTGTATCTGCGAAATCATCTGACACCCGATCAAGCGCATCCGATACGTGGCTGGTCATGCTTTACCAGGATGGGGACGATGAAGTCATCGAAGAAGATACCCTTTACGATTTCAATGAGGCCGAATTGGTGGGTTCCACAAAAAAGGTGACCATTGTCTCTCAGCTTGATCGTTATGACTGGGGTTCTGATGGCACAGGTGAATGGACGGGTACCAAGCGCTTTCTGGTCACAAAAGACAGTGATCTATATACGATCAATTCAAAAGAATTGGCCGACCTCGGTGAAATGGATATGGGCAACCCCAAGACATTGATCGACTTTGCCACCTGGGCGATCAAAACATATCCCGCGGATCATTATGTTTTGATGCTGGGCGACCACGGCGCAGGATGGAGCGGCGGCTGGTACGACGACAGCCCTAATGCGGGCAGCTTCTTCAAAATGCAGGATATTGACGATGCCCTGGGTACCATCATCAAGAAAACCGGCATCGGACAATTTGAACTTGTGGCTTTTGATGCCTGTTTGATGGGCCAATTGGAGGTCATGAGCGCCATCGCTCCGCACGCCAGATACGCGGTTGCTTCAGAAGAGCTTGAACCTGCGATTGGTCTGGCTTATGCCAGTTGGTTGGGCGCCTTAAACAAGAACCCGGGTATGACCGGCAAGGACCTGGGCAAGGTAATGGTCGATACCTATATCCGGCAGGATATCCGTATCACGGATGATGACGCGCGTTACATCTATAACGAAGGGGCAGGATCCGCCAAATCAGTGACCGCTGAAACCATCGCGGACGTAACCATGTCAGCCATTGATCTTGGAGAGGTAAAAAACCTCATTGCGGCCTTGAATGCCCTGGCCCTATCTCTTGAGGACGTTGATCAAACTCTCGTTTCTCAAGCGCGCACCTACGCACAATCCTATACCAGCATCTTTGAAGAAAAAGTACCCAACTCTTATATCGACCTTGGCAGTTTTGTCGATTTACTGCTTGAAAACATTGATGATCCGGCAGTCATTAAAGCTGCCAAACAGGTAAAAGCGGAACTGAAAAAGACAGTCACGTCAGAAATGCATGGCGATAATCTACCCGGTTCAAGCGGGTTGTCCATATTCTTCCCGACTTCCTTGCTGTATAAGAACTCTTTTGCGAAGAATTCAGACTACAGATACAGCGAATATGTCGGCCGTTTTGCCAAAGCATCATTGTGGGATGACTTTTTGACCTATCATTATACGGATCAACCCTTCAAAGCCGCGGATGCAGATGTTTCGGTCCTGAATTCGGCTTCTTCTTCGCAAACCGACTTTTCACAGGCGGTTGCGGAGGCGGCACCGGCAGCGGGTGCTGATATTACCGCACCGGGCAGCGGCGAGATAGCCATTAAACCGATAAAAGTATCTGCCAAAAAAATTGGTCCCGATGGCAGTATCACGTTATCCACAAATGTGACCGGATCCAACGTGGCTTATATCTATTATGATGTCAGTTATTGGGATGCAGATTCCGGATCTTACCTGACTGCCGACATGGGGTTCATCAGCGCGGACAGGACCAAAAAGATCAACGGTGTCTATTACCCTGATTGGGGGAGCGGCACGACCATCCCCGTTAAGTACACCTGGGAACCCACGCTCTACTACATGAGCGATGGCAACAGCGACCACGACCAGTTTGCTTATTTTGAACCCGAGTTCTACGGTGTGGATGCCAGCCACAATACTTACCTGGTGCATGGAACCTACACTTTCAAAGACACCGGTTCTCAAACGGATGCCGTGATCCGTTTCAACGGAGATGGTGCTATGCAGACCGTATTCGGTTTCAATGAGCAGGGCTCGGCGCACGAGATCAGCCCCAAAAATGGCGATACTTTCACCATTCAGGAACAGTGGCTTGAATATACTGATGCCAACCCCGAGGGCATATATAATAATTATGACGGCGGCACGATGACCTTTGGTAAAAACGGTTTTTCAATGGTCGCTTACTATGCCTATCCTGGTGATTACACCATTGGCATTACCGTTGAAGATATGAACGGAAACTTGATCGAGGATTATGTAGAAGTAACGGTTACCGAATAGGAGCGGAATTATGGAACTTGTGCGCAACTATGTGGTCAATGATTGGGAATTGAAGATCGCTTTCAACGAACCTGAAAAGGGAGGTGCGCCTTCAAGGTCAGTGGAGTCTGCACTTGCCCCGGGAGCTGGAAATTACAAGATCGACACCTTTCAGCTTGAAGCGGATAGAATCGCTCCCAGTGCTGCACTGGTCCTTTCGCTTCAGATCAGCGGCGAGAACATCGCCTTTTTGTATACCGAGGTCTATTATAAAGATAAAGCCCACCCTTACTATTACGGTCCGCTGACGCATGAAGTCGTGCGTTCGGCAGTTGAAAAAGAGGTCAATGGTTTGGTCCATCCTGTTTGGGATCCAGAGATCAAACTGACCCTTGAGGTTGCCCCTGTCATCCGCGTTTTGACGGATGGGTTGAATGCTGCGTTTGCCTTCATGCATCCGCTCGGTTATGGGGTGGAGGGGTACCAGCTTGAAGGCTTGTATACGAAAAAGGGTTCCGGAAATTCAAACCGCGCCCGCCTGCAATTTGATGAAAATGGCGTAATGACCGACAAACGCGTCATCCAGGAAAAACGCGGACACCTGGTCTCACATGACCTGGTCATCAAACCAGGCGATAGGTTCATCCCCGGTGTGCATGTGCTCACCGACCTGAACCTCGGCAATCCCGAATCGCACAGCCTGCACGGCATCTCAGGTACGCTCACCAGGTTGGAAGAACCCTTCCATTGGGTGGAGGAGGCTGCCATCCCCGGCGATTACCTGCTTGGCCTGGTGGTCGAAGATTTCAACGGTGACAAGTATCACCATTATGTGCCGTTTTCGATCGTAGGCAGCCTGGATTAAACAGTATCGCGTTTGGGTAATAAGAGGTGCATTCTTTTAATCAATGAATGCACCTCTTCTATTTCAAATGCATTATTAAGGCATTATTTTAAAATAAAAGAAAATTTTCTATTTGTAA